>NZ_PSVI01000012.1:0-76294 GCF_002931415.1 Rathayibacter sp. AY1E8 | reverse complement strand
CGGTGCCGGAGTTCGTCGCGCTGGCTCGAGCGCGGTTCCCGGACGTCCCGTTCCGGCTCGGCTCGGCGCTCGAGCTCGACGTCGACGGCCTCGGGGGCGTTCTCGCGTGGTACTCGCTCATCCACCTGCCGCCGGCGGAGCTGCGCGGCGCGGTCGCGGCGCTCGCCGCGCACCTCGGACCGGGCGGAAGCCTGCTGATCGGCTTCTTCGAAGGGCCGCGCACGGAGGCGTTCGCGCACGCCGTCGCACCGGCGTGGTTCCATCCGCTCGCCGAGATGCGCGCGCTCGCCGAGCAGGCCGGCCTCGAGGTGACCCACTCCCTCCGCCGCAGCGCCCCCGGCGTCCGCGACCACGGCGAGCTGATCGCTGTACTCCCGCGCTGACGCCGAGCTGATCGCCGGCCTCTGATCCGGACGCCGCCGACGCCGCGCTGGTTCCGTGCTGACGGCACCCGCTCCCGCTGGTCACCGGCGGCCGACGTCCCGGCCCACCGCATCCCCTCGAGACACCACCGCCCCGCCGGGACGCCGCCGTCTCAGCGGTGCCGCGGCGGTCCCGGCGGTGTCCCGGCGGACGAGGGCCCCCGCGCCTAGAGGCGGTCGGCGCGCCACTCCGTGGGGATCTCCTCGCCGCGGCGGAACGCCTCCTCCTCGCGCTCGCGCAGCTCGACGCGGCGGATCTTGCCCGAGATCGTCTTGGGCAGGGGGTGGAACTCGAGGCGCCGCACCCGCTCGAAGGAGGAGAGCAGCTCGCGGGTGTGGGCGAAGATCGCGCTCGCCGTCTCGGCGGTCGGCTCCCAGCCCTCGGCGAGGGTGACGTACGCCTTCACCACGCTGTGGCGCACCTCGTCCGGAGCCGGCACCACCGCGGACTCGGCGACGGCGGGGTGCTGCAGCAGCACGCTCTCGACCTCGAACGGCGAGATCTTGAAGTCGGAGGACTTGAAGATGTCGTCGGTGCGGCCCACGAAGGTGATCGTGCCGTCGACCGCGCGGACCGCCACGTCGCCGGTGTGGAAGTAGCCGTCGGCGCGGGCGCGCTCTGTGCGGTCCTCGTCGCTGAGATAGCCGGACATCAGGTTGACGGGCTCGACGGAGAGGTCGAGGCAGATCTCACCGGTGGAGGCGGGCTCGCCGGTCAGCGGATCGACGAGGGCGATGGCGACGCCGGGCAGCGCGCGGCCCATCGCTCCGGGGACCACGGGGGCGCCGGGCGGGTTCGCGATGATCGCGGTGGTCTCGGTCTGGCCGTAGCCGTCGCGGATCGTGAGGCCCCACTCCCGCTCGACGGTCGCGATGACCTCGGGGTTGAGCGGCTCGCCCGCCGAGAGGATCTCTGTCAGCGCGCGCGGCTTCGCTCCCAGCGCCGACTGGATCAGCATCCGCCACACGGTCGGCGGTGCGCAGAACGTGGTGACCTCGGCCCGGTCGAGCTGCTGGTGCAGAGCGGTAGGGGAGAAGCGGCTGTAGTTGTAGACGAACACCGTCGCCTCGGCGTTCCACGGCGCGAAGAAGCAGCTCCACGCGTGCTTGCCCCAGCCCGGCGAGCTGATCGCCATGTGCACGTCGCCCGGCTGGACGCCGAGCCAGTACATCGTGCTGAGGTGCCCCACGGGGTACGACTCGTGCGTGTGCACGACCATCTTGGGCTTCGAGGTGGTGCCGGAGGTGAAGTAGATCAGGCACGGATCGGAGCTCTGGACGACCACGGTCGGGCTGATGCCGAAGGGCTCGAGCGAGTCGGCGTAGTCGAGCCAGCCCTCGACGGCGCCGCCGACCGCGATGCGGCCGAAGCCGCCCTCCATCTCGTCGAACTTGGCTGTCTCGGAGGCGTCCGCGATGACGTGCGCGACTTCGCCGCGCTCGAGGCGGTCGGCCAGATCGGCGGGTGAGAGCAGGGTCGTCGTGGGGAGGATGACCGCGCCGAGCTTCATAATCGCGAGCATCGACTCCCAGAGCTCGAGGCGGTTGCCGAGCATGAGCATCACGTGATCGCCCTGCTCGACGCCGACCGAGTGGAGCCAGGCGGCGACCTCGTCGGAGCGCCAGCGCATCCGGTCGAAGGAGTACTTCTCCTCGGAGCCGTCCTCCTCCACGATCCAGAGGGCGGGGCGCTCGTTGCCGATGGCGATCGCGTCGAACCAGTCCACCGCCCAGTTGAAGCGGGGCCCGACGTCCGGCCACTGGAAGGCCTCGTTCGCGGCGACCGCATCAGTGCGGTGCTGCAGGAGGGTGTCGCGGGCGGCGCGGAAGCTCCCGGTGGGGTTCATGCATGTCTCCGTAGCGGTCGAGGTCCGGCCGCTGGCGGGACCGACCCCATTCTGCTCCCGCCGCGGTGCCGGGTGCTGCGCGACGGAGGCCCGGTGGGGACGCGCGTCGGAGGAGGCGCCTGTGGAGGAGCGGCCGAACGGATCCTCCTGCCGAGCCGACGAGCGGAGGGCGCGGGGGAAGCGGTGGGGCCGGCTACGGCCGGGCCCAGCGGAGGGGCCGCCCACCGCACGCGGCCCGGGAGATCGGAGGGCTCGCCCGCCGCAGCAGGCGCTCCCTCCGCTCCCTCCGCGGGACCTCAGTACTTGATGGACTGACCGCCGTCGATCGGGAGGACGGTCGCGTTCACGTAGGAGGCGTCGTCGGAGAGGAGGAACGCGACGACCGAGGCGACCTCGTCGGCCTCGCCGTAGCGCTTGGTCGGGTTGACCTGGATGAACTCCTCGGCCGCCTTGCGCGGGTTCTGCGGGTCGAGCTGCTTCATCGAGTTCTCGACCATCGGGGTCCAGATGGCCCCGGGCGCGATCGCGTTGATGCGGATGCCGAACTCGCCGTACTCGATCGCGGAGTTGCGGGTGAGGCCGACGACGCCGTGCTTGGCGGCCGCGTAGCCGGACTGGTTGCCGATCGCGGTGATGCCGCCGACGCTCGCGGTGTTGACGACCATGCCCGAGCCCTGCTCGCGCATCACCTTCAGCACCTTCTCCAGGCCGAGGAACACGCCGCGGAGGTTGATCGCGACGACCTTGTCGAACTCGTCGGCCGTGAAATCCTCGGTGAGGTTCTGGCGGCCCTCGATGCCGGCGTTGTTGAAGAAGCCGTCGATGCGGCCGAACGCCTCGAGGGTGCGCGCGACGTAGGCGTCGACGTCCGCCTCCTTCGACACGTCGGCGAGGACGGTGATCGACTCGGTGCCCTCGGGCAGGACGTCGACCGTGGCGGCGAGGCCCTGCTCCGAGATGTCGACGAGGGCGAGCTTCGCGCCCTCCTGGGCGAGGCGGACGGCGGCAGCGCGACCCAGGCCGGATCCACCTCCGGTGATGAGGACGACGCGGTCGGTGAATCGGGTGCTGGTGGTGGTCATGACGACTCCTGCTCGAAGAGGGATGGGCTCGGAGGCCGTGCGGTCGGCGAGTCCGTATCCATGCGTCTGCATGCAATTGACTCCACGATACGCCACAGGTGTCGGTTGAGTCTGAGTGCGCGATCAGGGATGGAGCGATCCGGGCCGTGGGCGCCCGCAGTCGAGCCCGTGGACCCTCGCGAGCGGCGCCGCAGGATCCGATGCGAGCACTCGGGTTCTGGGCAGAGCCGCCCCGACCCCGATCCGCCTGGCCGCCGCTTCCGGGCGACCGAGCCGCACCGGCCGAGCAGGCGAATCGCCGAGCCGCCCCGGCCGAGCAGGCGAGTCGCCTGGCCGCGGCCGATCCGCCGCATGCCCGCCTACAGGTGCGGCTGCCCCGTCGAGGCGCTCGTCCCGCCGTCCACGGCGAGGATCGCGCCGGTGATGTACGACGCGTCCGCGCTGGCGAGGAACAGCACCGGCGGGGCGATGTCGTCCGGCTGCCCGGGGCGTCCGAGGGCGATGCGGTCGATGAAGGGCGCGAGCTCCTCGGGGGTCGAGGCCATCGACTCGGTCAGCGGCGTCTGCGTGAAGGCGGGGGCGACGGCGTTGACCCGCACCCCGTGCGCGCCGAAGTCGAGGGCCAGCGACTGCACGAAGGTCGTGATCGCGCCCTTGGTCGCGTTGTAGGCGGCCTGACCCCAGTCGCCGCGGATGCCCGAGACGGAGGAGACGACGACGATGTTGCCGCGGCTCGCCTTGAGGTGGGGGAGCGCCGCCTTCACCGCGTAGAAGAGGGCGTCGACGTTCGTGGCGAAGAGCGAGCGCCAGGCGTCGTCCTCGACCTCCTCGATCGGGCCGCCGAGGTGGCCGGCCGCGTTGTTCACGAGGACGTCGATCCCGCCGAACCTCGCGACGGTGCCCTCGACGAGCGCGTCGACCTCGGCTCGGACCGAGACGTCGGTGGGGACGACCAGGACGCGCTCGGCCGGGAAGCCGGCGACGGTCTCCTCGAGCGTGGCGGGGGTGCGCCCGGCGACCGCGACGCTCGCGCCCTGCTCGAGGAAGGCGCGTGCGATGGAGCGGCCGATGCCGGAGCCGGCTCCGGTGACCAGGACGGTGCGTCCGGCGAAGGGGTAGGTGTTCGAGGCGATCATGGCGGTGCCTTCCGGGTGCAGAGGGTCGGCTCGGCGGGGTGCGCCGGGTGCAGAGGGGCGGCTCGGCGGGGTCCGCCGGGTGCGGCGGGCGTCGGACCCGCCCGGTGCCGATCATCCGCGGCACCCGAGCGGATCGACGGGCCGCCGCGCCGGTACGGAGGAGCTCCCCATCGATCCGCAGCACGGCCCCCGACCCTGGCAACCGCCGCAGAGTGCGGTCCGCGGCCGCGCGGGCTCGGGTAGACCGGAGGGACGCCAGTGGACAGGGGGAACCACCATGGACACCACGAGAACGACCGCTCCGCGCCGGGCGACGGGGCTCCGGGCCGGACGGCGCGCGACCGTGCTGGGCGCTTCGGCACTGCTCGCGGCGCTCGCTCTGAGCGGCTGCACGAGCGGCGCCGACCAGGCGGAGGAGGCGACACCCGCCGTTCCCGGCACCGCTGCTCCGACGACCGCCGCTCCGCCCGCGACGCCCACCGAGGCTCCGCTCGGGCCCGTGACGCTGCCCGAGGGCGCGACCGCCGCCGTGCGGTGGACCGACCAGGTCGGCCCCGTCGATCCGCAGACCGTGTACCTCAGCGGCGATCCGCTGCACATCACCGTCTCGGTCGCCTGCGACACCGCGGACGCCGAGGTGACGATCGAGGTCGTCGGCCTGATGACGAGCGGATCGTCGTGCGTCTACAGCCCGAGCACGACCCGCACCGGCACGGGAGGCGGCAACACGGGCACCATGCAGATCGCCGTCGAGCAGGACGCCGAGATCAGGGTGACGACGGTGCCGGATGACGCGCACTGGTCGGCCGCCGTCTCGACCGGGGCGCGGACGGTCCCCGGGCCCTGACGCCGGCCTGCGCGCTCACGAGAACAGAGAAGTCGCGGTGGTCGAGAGCGGCCACCGCGACGTCCGGGTTCTCGAGTCGCCCGGGGCGTCAGCCGATCGGGACGCCGAGCTCGGCCATGAACGGCACGGCGTCGACCGCCTCGCCGTCGACCCGCGTCTCGAAGTGCAGGTGGCAGCCGGTGGAGGCGCCGGTCGAGCCGCGCAGCGCGATGACCTGGCCGACGGTGACGGTCTCGCCGACCGACACCATCAGCTCGCTGTTGTGGGCGTAGCCGGTCTCGATGCCGCCGCCGTTGTCGAGCAGGATCCAGTTGCCGTAGCTGCCCTGGTACGACGCCTCCTCGACGGTGCCGCTGGAGGCCGCGAGGACGGGCGTGCCGCAGGCGCCGGCGAGATCGGTGCCCTTGTGGAACAGGTTCACGCCGGCGACCGGCGCGTCGGGGCGGGGGCCGTAGCTGCTGCTGATGTGACCGGAGATCGGGACGACCCACGCCCCGGACGCTCCGGCGGCGGCCGCGGTCGACTCGCCGGAGGTGGCGGTGATCGCGTCGAGGGACGCGGTGGGCACGAGGACCTCGGGCTTGGCCTCGGCGGCGAAGGCGTCGCGGGTGACGCTCTGCTGCACGACTCCGGCCGCCACGAAGCTCTGCGGGCGGGCCGCGGCGACGGCGGTGGCCGTGTCGCGGGTCAGCTCGGAGTCGGCGGTGCCGCCCACGGCGAACGCGGGCATCGTCGACGTGATCGCGATGCCGGCCACGAGGGTCATCGCGGCGACGGCGGAGACGCGGGGGCGCGACGGGCCCCGGGAGGGGCGGCGGCTGCGGAACTCCTGCTCACGGAGCGAGCGACGGGTCGGGAGGGCGGACGGACTGCCGGTCTCGGCTCCTGCGGGGGTGGGAGTCGAGGCGCGTGACGAACGGTGCATGCAGAGGAGGTTCCAGGTCTGCCGACGCTCGAGGGGGGAGGCGAGCGCCGGGTGGGGCAGTGGGGCTGATCGCACGGCTGAGCCGATGCGACCCTCCAAACTACCCGCGTTCCGCCGGATCCGACCTGAGAGAAACCTCCGGAGTCAAGCGGTTGAGCGCATCGATCGGCTCTCGATCCGGGGTGGCGGGGGTGCGCCGGGTCGCCGGTGGGCGTGCTCAGCGGTCGGCGGTGAAGGCGAGCAGGGCGATCACGCCGGCGATCGTCGCCGCGACTCCGGAGCCCAGGCGCCACCACATCCACTTGTCGCGCCTGGGCCCGCGCACGGGACGCCGGAGGCCGGCGCGGCCCTGGTAGCCGCCGGGATCGTGCTGGAAGACCATGCCCCCAGCCTGCCGAACCCGCGCCCGTCGCGGGGTCGACTCGCCCGCGACTCCCAGCCGCGAACGGCACCGCAGGGCTGAAGCGGGAGCCGAGGAGAAAGGAGGAGAGGCGGCAACCAGGGGGAAGGGGAGGCGGGACGGCACGGGCGCAGAACGGCCGCCGCCCGCCCGCCTAGCGCGGCCCGGGCGCGCTCGCCAGAGGGTTCGCGGGGCGGGTGCCGCTCGGTAGCGTGGGGGAGTCGGCCGGAGCGGTCGACGAGCGGAGGAGAGGACATGGCCGGGACCGGCAAGGACAAGGACGCACGCGACAAGGCGGCGCAGAAGCGCGCGAAGAAGGCGCTGAAGAAGGCCGAGAAGTCGGTGCGCGCGGCGCACGAGGCGGTCCGCGACTCCAGCAAGAAGCTGCGCAAGAAGGCCCGCAAGCTGGCCGAGCAGACCGAGAAGCTCAAGCGGACCCAGGAGAAGGCGGCGAAGAAGGCGGCCGCGGCCGAGAACCGCCCGACCACGCCGAAGCACGCCGCCGAGCCGGCGGTCGGCGCCCTCGACCTCACCCCGCCGCTTCCCGGCTCGCAGGAGCCCGCCGAGGATCAGGAGTCCGCCGAGGACGCCGGCGCCGCGGCCGAGTCCGCCGCCCAGCAGGAGCCGGCCCCCGACTCCGACCCCGCGCACACCCCGGACCTCACCCCGCCGATGCCGCGCTCGGCCTCCTGAGCGCACCCGTCTGAGCGCCGCACGCCGGTGCGGGATCAGGTGGGATCGCACTCGCCGATGCGCCGCCCGCCTGAGAATCTGCACAGACTACTCGGGCGGGCGTGCCCCGCGAGGTGAACAGCAGGTGAAGCCTCGCGACCACGCCGGAACGCCTCCCGCCGCGGGGGCATCATATCTGCGTGGATCCCTTCATCCTGCTCGCGCTCGTCGTCGTCACGGCCCTCGCCTTCGACTTCACCAACGGCTTCCATGACACGGCGAACGCGATGGCCACGTCCATCGCGACCGGTGCCCTGAAGCCCCGCACCGCCGTCGCCCTCTCGGCGTCGCTGAACCTCGTCGGTGCGTTCCTCAGCATCGAGGTGGCGCTGACCGTCACCAACGCGGTCGTGAAGATCCAGGACTCCTCGGGCGCACCCGATCCGGCGCTGCTCGAGGACGGCGGTTCCGCTCTGCTGCTGATCGTGCTGGCCGGCCTCATCGGCGGCATCGTCTGGAACCTGCTGACCTGGCTGCTGGGTCTGCCCTCGAGCTCGTCGCACGCCCTCTTCGGCGGCCTGATCGGCTCCGCTCTCGCGGGCCTCGGCCTCAACGGCGTGAACTGGGCCGGCGACGGCACGAAGCTCGACGGCGTCGTCGGCAAGGTGATCCTCCCGGCGCTGATGTCGCCCGTGCTCGCCGGAGCGGTCGCGGCGATCGGCACCTGGCTCGTCTTCCGCGTGATCGGCAACCTCGCCGAGAAGAGCCTCCACCGCGGCTTCCGCTTCGGCCAGATCGGCAGCGCCTCCCTCGTCTCGCTCGCGCACGGCACCAACGACGCGCAGAAGACCATGGGAGTGATCACGCTCGCGCTGATCGCGGCCGGCGGCTGGAGCGACACCGAGTCGGTCCCCTTCTGGGTCAAGCTCAGCTGCGCGCTGGCCATCTCGCTCGGCACCTACATCGGCGGCTGGCGGATCATCCGCACCGTCGGCAAGGGCCTCGTCGAGATCGACACCCCGCAGGGCATGGCCGCCGAGAGCGCCTCCGCCGCGGTCATCCTCGCCTCCAGCCACCTCGGCTTCGCCCTCTCGACCACCCACGTCGCGACCGGCTCGATCCTCGGCTCCGGAGTCGGCCGCCCCGGCGCGCAGGTGCGCTGGCGCGTGGCGCTGCGCATGGTGATCGCCTGGGTCATCACGCTCCCGGCCGCCGCCCTCGTCGGCGCCGTGATGTGGTGGATCGGCCACCTCGTCGGAGGCGCGGCCGGCGGCCTCCTGATGGCCGCGATCCTCGTCGCCGTCGCCTCCCTCATCTACATCCGCTCGCGCCGCGACAGCATCGGCGCGCACAACGTCAACGACGAGTGGCAGGACGCGGCGGCACGCCCCGCGCCCGAGACCGCCGGCGTCTGAGCGAAAGGATCCGCACCGTGCTCTCCCTCTTCCTCTCCGCCGCCGGCCAGGTGGCCCTCGTCGCCGTGCTCCTCGGAGCGGGCCTGCCCGTGCTCTTCGCCGTCGGCGTCCGCTCCTTCGCCGTCGCCGCCGGTGCTCCCGCCTCGGGCGGGTCGGACGCCCCCGCGGTCCGGAGCGGTCTGCCCGCCCCGGTGCTGCGCGGGATCGGCGTGCTCTGCTTCGCCCTCGTCGTCGGCTCGGTCGTGATCGGCCTGAGCGTCATCATCGCGACGGGCCTCGGCCAGTCGGTGAGCTTCGAGCACGTGATCCCGACCTTCGTGCCCAAGGGCTGAGCATGGCCTCGACCGATCCGATCGCGGCGCGGGAGGGGATCGTCGCCCGCGTGGTCGGCTGGCTGCGCGCGGGCTACCCGTCGGGCGTGCCGGAGCAGGACTACCTCCCGCTGCTGGGCCTGCTGCGCCGCAGCCTCACGACGGACGAGGTCGAGCAGGTCGTCGCGCGGCTCCTGTCGGAGTCGGAGCGGGCCGAGACGGTCGTCTCACGGGCCGTGGTCCGCGAGCGGATCGAGCAGCTGCTGCTCGGACCGGCGATGCCCGAGGACGTCGCCCGCGTCTCCTCGCGGCTCGCGAGCGCGGGCTGGCCGCTGGCGGGCCCGGAGTCGCTGGCCGAGCCGGACACCCGCGAGGGCCTGGTCGCGCGCATCGTCCGCTGGCTGCGCGCCGGCTATCCGGCCGGGCTGCCCGAGCAGGACTTCGTGCCGCTGCTGGCGCTCCTCCGCCGCCGTCTGAGCGACGAGGAGGTGGCCGAGGTGGCCGCCGGTCTCGCCGCCGACGCGCCCGCCTCACGCGCGGACGTCGGCACCGCGATCGCCGGAGTGACCTCGGAGCTGCCCTCGGAGGAGGACATCGAGCGCGTGCGCCGGTCGCTGGCCGCGCTGGGCTGGCCGGAGGAGTTCGCGAGCTGACGCGCCGCGGCCCGGATCTCGAGCCGCAGGAGTCCGCGTGCCGATCCGCCGCTGTCGCCGGCGATCCGGCCGGAGAGCCCGCCGGCCGACCGCGCCGCGATCCCGGGCGGTCCAGCCGTCGAAGGGTGACCCCGCCGGGACCAGGACGCGGACGCTGCAGCGGGCCGGGCCCGCCGTGAGCGGGCGGGACGAGCGCTGGAGCGTGTCCTCGGGCGGGCGACAGGCGGCCGCCCGGTCGGCAGGGGAGTCGCGGGGTCACGACGCGCGCCGTCCGCCGTCCTAGGTTCGGCCCGGGTCCGGATCGGCTGCGCAGCCGGCTGCCGGACCGCCGCCCGACCGGAAGGACAGCCCCATGACCGCACCCACCATCGTCCTCGTCCACGGAGCGTTCGCCGACGCCGCGAGCTTCGCCCCGGTCACGCGGATCCTGCTCGACGCCGGCCACGCCGTGCGCGTCCCGGCCGTGCCGAACCGCAGCCTGCTGGGCGACGCGGAGTACCTCCGCTCCTTCGTGGAGCAGCTCGACGGGCCGGTCCTGCTGGCGGGCCACTCCTACGGCGGCGCCGTGATCACGGTGGCGGGCGCCGCCGAGAACGTGGTCGGCCTCGTCTACCTCGCGGCCTACGCGCTCGAGGAGGGGGAGAGCCTGGGGCAGCTGCAGGGCGCCTTCCCCGACTCCGACCTGCCGGCGAACCTCGTCTACACCCCGTTCCCGATCGACGGAGCGGAGCCGGGCACGGACGTGTCGGTCGCGGTGCCGGCGTTCCCGGAGGTGTTCGCGGCCGGGATCGATCCGGCCGAGGCGGCCGTGCTCGCGGTCGGTCAGCGCCCGCTCGCCGCGCTCGCCTTCGGCGAGGCCGCTCCCGTCGCCGCCTGGCGGACCCGGCCGAGCTGGGGCGTCGTCGCCGCCGCGGACCGGACGATCAACCCGGACGTCGAGCGGTTCGGCTACCGGCGGGCGGGCGTGCGCTCGGTCGTCGAGCTCGACGCGCCGCACCTGGTGATGCGCTCGCACCCGGAGGAGGTCGCGCGGGTCATCGCCGACGCCGCGGCGGAGCTGAGCTGACCGCGGAGTCGCCTGACCGCGGAGGGGTGCGCTGCGTTCCGGTGCGCTCCTCCGCACCCCGCCGCGCACCGCCCCCACCCGGAAGCACGCCCCGCCGATCTAGGTACTCCCGCCGCGGATCTAGGTCGGCGTCGCGTGGAGTCGGGCCCGCCTCCTCCCTAGCCTCGAAGGGAGAGAAGGGCGGGATCGTGGACACGGACACCGCGCGGCTCGGCGCCTACCTCCGGGGGCACCGCGACCGGCTGCGCCCCGACGAGGTCGGCCTGGGCGCCGACGGCAGGCGCCGCGTCAGCGGGCTGCGCCGCCAGGAGGTCGCCGTGCTCGCGGGGATCAGCCCGGACTACTACCTGCGGCTCGAGCAGGGCAAGGACCGCCGCCCCTCGGCGCAGGTCCTGGACGCTCTGGCCCGGGCGTTCCGTCTCGACGCGGACGGGCGGGACTACCTCTTCCGGCTCGGCGGGCACGCCGCGCCGCGCCGCTCGCCGGGCTGGGCGCAGGCCGGGCCGACTCCGGCGCAGGTCGGCAGCCTGACGAGCATGGTCTCGTCCTGGACCACGACGCCCGCCTACGTGGTCGACCGCTACCAGGACCTCGTGGCCGTGAACGAGCTCGGCCGCCTGTTCCTCCCCCTGGCCTGCGAGCAGGGGACCAACATGATCGAGGCCGTCGTCGACGCCGCGGCGCTCGAGACCGACGCCGAGCGGCACGAAGACTGGGACCGCACGATCGCCGTGATGACCGCCGCCCTCCGCTTCCACTCCGACCCGGCGGACCCGCGCCTGCGGGTCCTGGTCGCCTCGCTCGGCGGCCGCTCGCGGGTGTTCCGCCGCGTCTGGGCGAGCCAGGAGGCGTATCCGCTCCGCGAGGGCTCGTCGCCGGTGCGCGTCGACCCCTTCGGCTTCATCGCCTTCCGCTGGCAGACCCTGGAGGTGCACGGAGGCGACCACTTCCTGACCTCCTTCTTCGGCGCCCCCGGCAGCGCCGCGGCCGCCGCGATCGATTTCATCCGGGCCCGTCACCGGGTCGAGGAGTGTCTGCGCGAGGGTGCGATACTCGACGCGTGAAGCGGGACGCGCTCGTCGTCGGTCGGGGATCGGAGCTCGCGCGGCTCCGTCTGATGGTCGACGGCATCGCCGCCCACGGGTCGGCGCTCGTCATCGACGGGGACGCCGGGGTCGGCAAGACCACCCTGGTCGAGGAGGTCGTCGCCTACGCCCGCGCACTCGACGTGCGGGTGCTGCGGACCGCGGGCTCCGCAGCGGAGTCGGGCGACCAGTACGCGGCGCTGCAGCTCCTCCTGCACCCGCTCCGCCCGGGCCTCGACGGCCTGCCCCTGCCGCAGCGGGACGCGCTCCGCGTGGCCTTCCATCTGGCCGAGGGAGTGCAGCCGACGCCGCTCCTGGCCGGCCTCTCGGCCCTGACCCTCCTGAGCGACGCCGCCGCCGATCGGCCCCTGCTGGTCGTCGTGGAGGACCTGCACCGGATCGACCCGGAGTCGGCGTGGGCGCTGCGGATGCTCGCCCGGCGCATCGGCGAGGACCGCGTCGTCGTCGTGATGACCACGAGGGACCGGCCCGAGGAGGACTCCGGCCTCGAGCACCTCCACCTCGGGCCGCTGTCGGCCGCCGACTCGGCCGCTCTCCTCGACACGCTCCCGCATCCTCCTCGCGGCGCCGCCCGGCGCGCTCTGCTCGACCTCGCCCGCGGGAATCCGCTCGCCCTGGTGGAGCTGACCGGGCGCGACCCGTCGGCCGACGAGGCGGAGGACCGCGCGGTGACCGGACGCCTCGAGTCGGCCTTCGCCGAGCGCTTCGCGGAGCTCGACCAGCCCTCGCGGCTCGCCGTGCTGGCCGTGGCGCTGGGCGACGTCGCGACGGCGGAGGAGGCGAGCCGGCTGGCGAACCTGGCGATCGGCCGCCACCCCGACCCCTCCTGGATCGACCGGGCCGTCGCCGCGTCGCTGCTCAGCTGGACGCCGGGGAGCGGACTCCGCTTCCGGCACCCTCTCGTGCAGTCCGCGGTGACGAGCGTGAGCCGCCCCTCCGAGCGCGCGGCCGTGCTCCGCACGCTCGTCCAGGAGCACCGCGACGACCCGAGCCGGACGCTCTGGTGGCGGTCGGAGCTCGCGACCGGCTCTGACGGGCCGGTCGGCGAGGAGCTCGCCGGTCTCGCGGCGTCCGGCCTCGCGACGGGCGACGTCGTCCTGGCGGCTCAGGCGATGGAGCGGGCGGCGGAGCTGACCCCCGCGGGTCCGCTGCGCGTCTCGCGCCTGATCGACGCGGCCGAGTACTCCGGGCTCGCCGGCCGGACCGCGGAGGCGGCGCTGCTCGTGCACCGCGCGGCGGGCGAGACCGTCGATCCGGTGCTCACCGCCCGCGCCGCCTGGACGCGCGAGACGCTGCCGACCGGGCGCACGGCCCTCTCGCGGGGCGACCTCTCGCCCGCGCTCGCCGCAGTGACGGCGCTGCAGAGCCACGGAGCCGTCGACGCCGCGACCGCCGCGCTCCTGCACCTCGCCGCCATCGCCTGGGACCACAACCGCGAGGCGTCGCCCGGCGAGCCGATGATCCAGGCGGTGCGCGCGCTCGCCCTCGACGACTCCGACCCGCGCGCCGTCCTGCTCGCGGCAGTCACCGAGCCGATCGCCCGCGGCGACGAGGTCGTCCGCCGGGCGCTCGCGGCGGCCGGCGGGTCGAGCGGTCCGGAGGAGGCGTGGTGGCTCGGCTACGCGCTGAACACGGCGGGCGAGGTCGAGGTCGCCCGGGAGCTCCTGGAGGAGGCGATCACCGGGCTGCGCGCGCGCGGCGACATCCGGATCCTCCCGCAGGCGCTCCTCGCCGCCTCGATGACCACGTCGCTCGCCGGCCGCTTCTCGCGCGCCCGCTCCTTCGCCGAGGAGGCGCTCGTCCTCGGGAGCGACCTGGGGGACGTCGGCTTCGAGACCGCGTCCCGGGCCTGCCTGGCCTGGTTCGACGCGATGGAGGGCGTCGCGCCCGATCCCGAGGCGATCAGCGCGGGCAGCGCGATCGGCGCGGCCGTCCTCTGCTCGAGCGTGATGCGGGCGACGCTCCGCGGATCGCGAGCGGCGGTGGCGGTCCTCGAGTCGCGACCGGGCGACGCCGTGCCGGAGCTCCTGCCCCTCCTCGACACGGACGACGACTCCCTGAACCCCGGCTTCGCGATCCTGACCACGCCCGATCTCGTCGACGCGGCTCTCGCGATCGGGGACGTCGGAGTCGTGCGCCTGCACGCCGCGAGGCTGGAATCGCTCTTCGAGCGCTGGCACCAGCCGATGATCGAGGCGGCCCTCCGGTACGCGCAGATCGCCGTGGCGCTCGCCGACGGAGCGCCGGACGCCGCGGCCGGGCTGCTCCGCCGGACTCCGCCGCCGCTCCCGTACGTGCGGGCGCGGGCGCTGCTGCTCGTGGGCGACGGGCTGCGCCGGGCCGGTCAGGCGGCGGAGGCGCGGCCCCTCCTCCGCGAGTCGCTGGCGATGCTCGAGGAGCTGCCGATCCGCGCCTGGGCCGATCGGGCCCGTGACGCGCTCCGGGCCGCCGGAGGGAGGATCGCCGACGCGCCGTCGCCGGCCGCGGCCACGCTGACCCCGCAGGAGCTGCGCATCTGCGCTCTCGCGAGCACGGGGCTGTCGAACCGCGCGATCGCGCAGAACCTGTTCCTCTCGCCGCGCACGGTCGGCGCGCACCTGTACGCGGCGTACCGCAAGCTCGGGATCGGCGGGCGGGGCGAGCTCGCCGCGGTGCTCGGGAGGGACGCGGGCGCCGACGTCTGAGGCCGGACTCCGCTCGCAGGGGCGCCGGGACCCACTCCGAGCGCAGACGCGCAGGCGCGCCCCGGAACGGCCGGGACGCGCCTGCGAGCGTGCCTCGCTACTCCTGGATGAAGGCCAGCAGGTCGGGGTTGATGACGTCGGCGTGGACGGTCAGCATGCCGTGCGGGTAGCCCTCGTAGATCTTGAGCGTCGAGTTCTGCAGCAGCTCGTGCTGCTTGAGCGAGGCGTCCTTGTAGGGGACGACCTGGTCGTCGTCGCCCTGGGTGACGAGGACGGGGACGGTGATCGCCTTCAGGTCCTCGGTCTGGTCCGTCTCCGAGAAGGCCTTGATGCCCTCGTAGTGCGCGAGCGCGGATCCGGTCATGCCCTGGCGCCACCAGTTGTCGACCACGGGCTGCGAGAGCTCGACCCCCTCGCGGTTGAAGCCGTAGAAGGGCCCGGAGGCCACGGCCTGGTAGAACTCGGCGCGGTTCGCCGCGAGAGCGTCGCGGAAGCCGTCGAACACCGAGATCGGCGTGCCCTCGGGGTTCGCCTCGGTCTGCACCATCAGCGGCGGGACCGACGAGACGAGGACGGCCTTGGCCACGCGGCCCTGGGGCTCGCCGTACTTCGCGACGTAGCGCGCGACCTGGCCGCCTCCGGTGGAGTGGCCGATGTGGATCGCGTTCCGCAGGTCGAGGTGCTCGACGACCGCGTTCACGTCGCTGGCGTAGTGGTCCATGTCGTGTCCGGTGCCGACCTGGGTCGAGCGTCCGTGCCCGCGGCGGTCGGTCGCGATGACGCGGTAGCCGTGCGCGTGGAAGAACAGCATCTGCGCGTCCCAGTCGTCGGACGACAGCGGCCAGCCGTGGTGGAAGACGATGGGCTGCGCGTCGGTGCTGCCCCAGTCCTTGTAGTAGATCTCGACGTCGTCGTCCGTGGTCACAAACGGCATCTTCGAACCTCCGTGCTCGTGTCGATCCCGAGCCCGGCCCGGGTCGTGTCCAAGGTGGTGCCTCCCCGGATGAGGGTGGGGAGCGGCTCCACGATAGGGGCGTGGGAGCGCTCCCTGAAGAGCGCGGGGAGATGTTCCGACGATCGTCCAGACCTGGTCGCATGGGCGGTGGCGAGGCCGCCGGCCGCGCACGCCGTGTGGGGTCGGATGACTCGTGACCGGCACCGCGGACGCTGACAGGATCGCGGCGGACGCGCCCTCCCGCGGCGCGCGGATCGGAGGTCGCGATGCCCACGACGACGCCCACGACGACGGCCCTGCCGACGCCCCTGCCGACGACGCCCCGGCCGGCGGTGCTCCGGTGACCGTCGAGGACCGCGTCCCGATCGAGCCGCAGGCGGTCGTCGCTCCGCTCAGCCGGTCCGCCGTCTTCCTCTCGCTCGACATCGTCGGCGGGCAGGACGCCGCGGACCGCGTGCGGGACGTCGTCGCCGACGTGGGCGGGATCCTCCGCGCGGTCGGCTTCCGCGACCTGGGCCTGCGCCTCTCCTGCCTGGTCGGGATCGGGAGCGACGCATGGGACCGCTTCGGCGGGGAGGGGCGCCCCGCGCAGCTGCATCCGTTCAGGGAGGTGGTGGGCGCGGCGCACACGGCCGTCTCGACGCAGACCGACCTCCTGTTCCACATCCGGGCGGAGCGGGACGACGCCTGCTTCGAGTTCGAGCGCCTCCTGCTCGACGCGCTCGGCGAGGACGTCGTCGTCCGCGACGAGGTGGTCGGCTTCCGCTACTTCGACAACCGCGACCTGCTGGGCTTCGTCGACGGCACCGAGAATCCGACCGGCGAGGCGCTGCCCCGCGTCGCGCTGATCGGCGCGGAGGACGCGGCGTTCGCGGGCGGCAGCTACCTGGTCGTGCAGAAGTACCTGCACGACCTGACGGCGTGGCACGCGCTCACCACCGAGCAGCAGGAGCGGGTCATCGGCCGGAGCAAGGCCGACAACGTCGAGCGCGAGGACGATCCGGCGCAGCTCTCGCACAAGGGGCTCGCGACCGTGGTCGACGCCGGCGGGACCGAGCACGACATCCTCCGCGACAACATGCCCTTCGGCCGGCCCGGCAGGGGCGAGTTCGGCACGTACTTCCTCGGCCTGGCCGCCGACCTGTCGGTGATCGAGACGATGCTGACGCGGATGTTCGTCGGCGTGCCCGCGGGCCGGCACGACCGCCTCCTCGACTTCTCGACCGCGACGACCGGCGGGGTCTACTTCGTGCCCTCGCGGGACGTGCTCGAGGGCCTGGGCGGCTGACCCGGGCCGGTCGTCGGGGCGCGGATCGAGTCGGATGACCGTGGTGCCGCCCGGGCCGGAGCGGTGGGATCGGAGCAGCGCAGGCGCGCAGGACGATCAGCAGGGAGAACGCCGTGGAACCCGACGACAGCACCGCTCCGCACCACGAGACCCCCGGTTTCGGAGACCCGGACCTCCCCCAGGAGGGGATCGTGAACACCGAGGGCGATCCCTCGGCGAACACGATGACCGGCCCGCAGAACCGCGTCCTGGAGGGACTGTTCCCGAACCAGATCGCCGCGCCCGCGACGGACATCAGCACGCAGCCGTTCTTCTGGTCCTCCTTCAACATCTCGCCGCGGCGGGTGCAGCGGGGAGGCTGGGCGCGCGAGCTCACGCAGGCCGATTTCGCGATCTCGAACGAGATCGCCGGCGTGAACATGTACCTCGAGGCCGGCGGGATCCGCGAGCTGCACTGGCACCAGAGCGCCGAGTGGGCGCTGATGACCAAGGGGAACTGCCGCATCACCACGCTCAGCCGCACCGGCCGGCCCAGCGTCGACGACGTGCAGGAGGGGGACCTCTGGTACTTCCCGCCCGGCCTGCCGCACTCCCTGCAGGGCCTCGGCCCGGACGGGGCGGAGTTCGTGCTCGCGTTCGACGACGGCGAGCAGTCCGAGAGCAACACGCTCCTGCTCACCGACTGGTTCGCGCACACGCCGCCGGACGTGCTGGCGAAGAACTTCGGCGTCGCGCAGGAGGTCTTCCGCGACATCCCGCTGCACGACCTCTGGATCTTCCCGGGCGACGTGCCCGGCGACCTCCAGGCCGACCGGGCCGCGGCCGGGGTGCAGGACGGCGACGAGGCGGTGATCTTCCGGCTCTCCCGCTCCGAGCCCGCGTACCAGAACAGCGGCGGCCGGATCCAGATCGCCGACAGCACGAACTTCCCGGCCTCGCGCACGGTCTCGGCCGCGCTGACGACCGTCGAGCCCGGCTCGATGCGCGAGCTGCACTGGCACCCCAACGCCGACGAGTGGCAGTACTACCTCCGCGGATCCGCTCGGATGACCGTCTTCAACACCGGCCCGCACGCCAACACGACCGACTTCCACGCCGGAGACGTGGGCGTCGTGCGCCGCAACTTCGGCCACTACGTGGAGAACACCGGCGACGACACGCTCGTCTACATCGAGACGTTCAAGAGCTCCCGCTACGAGGAGGTGTCGCTCGCCCAGTGGCTGAGCCACCTGCCGCCGTCGCTGGTCGCGCAGCACCTGAACATCCCGGAGGAGGTGCTGGCGACCTTCCCGCTCGGGACGCAGGGGATCACTCCGCTGCGCTGAGGGAGGGACGCGCGGAGGGGACGGGGACATGGCGGAGGATCACGAGGCGGCGCTCCTGCCGTGGGCGGGGAGGGCGGCGGTGCTGCTGGACCGGCACCTGCGCGTGCTGAGCGCGACTCCGCTCGCGCGGGCGCTCTCGCCCGCCTTCGCCCCGGGAGTGAGCATCGCCCGCTTCACCTTCCTGGACTCGTCCGAGGTCGAGGACCTGCCCTGCTGGGGCTCCGCCGCCGACCAGGTCGCGGCGATGCTCCGCGACTCGCTCGAGCGGCACCGGGGGGACCGGGAGTTCCTGACGGTCGTCGGGGAGCTCTCGGCGAGGAGCCCCCGGTTCGCGGACTCGTGGGCGGCCGGGGCGGAGGCCGACGCACGCGGGTCGGTCGTGTTCCTCGACACCGCGGTCGGCTCCGTTCCGATGGACTACCGGCTGGTCCGGGACGGCGCGCGCCTCCTGCTCCTGTTCGAGGCGGGTGACGCGGCGGGTCGCGAGGCGCTCGCCCGGCTCGCCGCCGCTGATCAGGCGCCGGCCGGGGCCGCCAGCGCGGTGCCCGCCTCCGGAGCGGGCCGCAGCGAGGCGAGGACGTCGACGGCCGCGGCCGCCGGAGTCCCCGCTGCCGCGAGGTAGGTCACGACGTACCGGCCCGGAGCGCCGGCGAGCTCCAGGGTCTGCATCTCGAGGTCGATCCAGCCGAACGGCTCGACGTGGACGCGGATCCACCGGTGGGTGAAGGGGCGGACCTGGTACTCGGCCCAGATCGACCGGAACAGCGGATTCTCGACCGAGCACTCGCCGACGATCTCGTGCAGCCGCGGATCGTCGGGGTCGCTGTAGAACCGCAGCGCGGCGATCAGCTCGCGGAAGACCTGGCCCCACGCCCGCAGCTGGTCCGGCGGGTCGCCGTTCGCCACGGCGCGCGCGTAGCCGCGGGAGGTGGAGAGCAGCATGTTGGCGCCGGGCACGCCCTTGTCGGGGGCGAGACGGCTCATCAGGTCGTTCGCGCCGAGGACGTCGAGGTTGCGGTCGAACGCGTACGCCGGGGTCCTCGGCCAGTGGGCGAGCAGCGACTCCACGCCCTGGCCCGGCGGAGGAGAGTCGGGATCGCGCGGCCCGGGGCGCAGCCGGGCGAGCCGGAAGAGGTAGGCGCGCTCGAACTCGTCGAAGGCGAGCGCCTCGGCGAGGGCGTTCAGCACCTGGTCGGACGGGGCGACCGCGTGCCCCTGCTCGACGCGGAGGTAGTAGTCGCGGCTGATCCGGGCGCGGTCGGCGACCTCCTCGCGGCGCAGGCCCGACACCCGCCGCCGGGTGCCCGCGGTCGGCACGCCGACCTGCTCCGGCCGCAGCGCCGCGCGGCGAGCGCGGAGGAACTCCGCGAGGGGGCTGCGAGAGCTCATCGTGCGACTCCATCGGATCACCCGCCGGGTCGAGCGGCGGTCGTGCGGGGGTGGGGCCGTACCGGTCGTCCGTTGGGACACAGAGTACCGTCGGGCGCTCGCGGGGCCCACTGCCCTCCTGTGCCTCCTGCCCGGCGCCGACCGGGAGACGGGCGCTCGGGACGGTTCGACAGAGGGTGCGCTCCGGAGGGTTCCGACAGAGGGAGGAGAGCGCGGCCGCGCCCGGCGGTCAGCATGGGGTCCTCGGAACCCGTCCCTCAGGAGTCGCGATGACGATCAGTGCACTCTCCTCGCCGCCCGCGCACCCGAGCGCACCTGAGGACGTGGTGGTCCGGATGCTGAGCTCGGCGTCGCCCGCGCGGGAGCGGCTCCTGGTGGTCGAGGGCGGGATCGGCTCGGGCCGGACGCACATGCTGCGCTCCGCCGCGGCCACCGCTCGCGCCGCCGGCTGCGAGGTCGTGGAGGTGCGGCCGGACCGGGGCGACGCCGTGATCGGCGCGTCCTCGCTCGCGCTGTTCGCCACGCTGATCGGCCGTCTGCAGCGGGTGCGCGACTCCTCCGCCTCGCCCTGCGACCCCGGCTTCCTGATCGTCGTCGACGACTGGGAGCGGTTCGACGTCGCCGCCCGCGAGACCCTCCAGGCCCTGGTGACCCGGCTGGTCGACGAGGTCGGCGCCGCCTGCCTCCTCGCCACCGGCGACCGGCGCGTCCTCGCCGGCTGGGAGGGCCTCCGGCACCGTCGCACCGAGCCCCTCGACGCGGAGGCGGCCTGCGGCTTCCTGCGCGCCCACGGCGGCCGGCGGCCGCTCGCCGTCGAGGCGCGCCTGCTGCGGGTCGCGGAGGGGAATCCGCTGCTCCTCGACGTCCTCGGGCGGGCTTGGGCCGACGGGGACGCTCCCGCGCCCTTCCCGGTCTACCCGCGACTCGAGCAGGCCGAGACCCGGGTGCTCGATCTGCTGTCTCCGCTGTCGGAGCCGAGCCGGGAGGCGCTCCTGGTCGCCGCGGTGGCGGGCGCCGAGTTCCCGGAGAGCATCGGGTCGGCCCTCGGAGACGGGGACAGCGCCCTGGTGCAGGCGGGGATCCTGACGGCGGGCGGCCGTGCGTTCCGCGACCCGGTGGTCCGAGCGGTGGTGCTCTCGACGGCGATGCCCCGAGCGCTGCGGGCGGCACGGAGGCGGCTCGCCGAGCGCCCGGAGTCGGCCCCGCACCTCCGCCTGCTGCTCGCGGCGGACGACGCGGCCGGGCCGGAGGAGCGGGCGCGGCTGCTGAGGGACGCGGCGGAGGAGCGACTCCGCGCGGGTCGGCCGCAGGAGGCGCTGCTCCTTTTCACCGAGGCGCGCTCGAGCGCGCGCTGTGCTGCTCTGCGGGAGGAGCTCGAGGCGCGCGCGGCTGCCGTCGCGGCCTTCACCGGCGACGCGGCGGCCCTCGAGCGGGTGGTCGATCGCTCGCGGGAGGACGGCGGGGTTCTCGGGGCCGGCGTCGAGGCGGCGCGGCTGGCCGATGCGCTGCTCCGCACGGGGGACGTGGGCGGGGTCCGCCGCGCGGCCCTCCGGGCGCTCGGCGCTCGGGCGGGGCGTGGGGGCTCGGGAGTCGGTGGTGCCTCGCTCGCCGGCGGTGCCTCGTCTGTCGGTAATGCCTCTCCTGTCGGTGGTGCCTCTCCAGTCGGCGGTGTCGCTCCCGCCGAGACCGACGCCTCCCGCGACGACGTCAGCAGCCTCCCCGCCGACCACGCAGCCCCTCACGACGCCGCCGCCGACCTGCTGGTGACCGTTCTCCACCTCGCCTGCATGCTCCGCGGCGATCCCGCGTGGTGGCAGGAGGCGCTCGCCGTCGGCGAGGAGCACCCCCTCGATCCCGTCCTGCGCCTCGTGGAGGCCTGCGTGCGGCCGGTGCCGGACGAGGAGTGGGAGCGCCGCCTGCTGCTCGCCGAGGACTCCGCGGTCACGGGCGACCCGTGGAAGACGGTCGCGCTGCACCTCGCCTGGTCGCTGCTCGAGGTCTCGGACGAGCGCCGCGACCGCCTCGCCGGGCTCCTCGACGGCGGGGAGGAGGCGGACGGCCTGCCCGGCGCCCTCGCCCTCCTCCGCCGCGGCACCACCGCACTCGACGGCGGTCGCCTCGACGACGCCTCGGCCGACCTCGACCGCGCCGCCGCCCGCGCCGACGACCTGCCCGCCGTGCGCGCGCTGATCGACGCGACTCGAGCCCGGATCCACGCCGTGCAGGGCGACCGCGCACGCACCCTCGAGTGCGCCGAGCGCGCGACGGCCTGGGCGCTGCGGCACGGAGCGGCGTCGGTCGCGCGCGCCGCCGATCACGCCCTGTGCGCGCTCGACCTCGGCGGCGGCCGTTTCGAGGAGGCGCACGCCCGCTCCTCCTCCCGCGCCGGCGGCGATCCGCTGGAGCTCCTCGACGCCGCCGAGGCCGTCTCGCGCCTCCACCTGCCCGAGCACTGCGCCGAGCTGGCGGCGGCCGCGGCGGACCTCGCCGCGCGGCCCCTCGCTCCCCGCGGGCGGATGCTCGCCCTCGCGGCGACCGCGGTCCTCGATCAGACCGGCGGCGCGGGCGCCCTCTTCGAGCGCTCCCTCGACCCGGCCTCCGAGGAGTGGCCGTTCGAGCGGGCGCGCGTCCAGCTCTGCCACGGCGAGTGGCTGCGCCGCCGGATGCGCCCGCTGGAGGCGCGCACCCGGTTCCGCCAGGCCGCCGCGGGATTCGCCGCGGTGGGGGCCGAGCTCTGGCTCGCCCGCGCCCAGCACGAGCTGCGGGCGGCGGGCGGAGCGGGGGAGGCGCCAGTCGCAGCCGACCTCAGCGAGCAGGAGCGGCGCGTGGTCTCCCTGGCCGCCGCCGGCCTGTCGAACAAGCAGATCGCCCAGCAGCTCTTCGTCTCGCCCCGCACCGTCAGCGGGCACCTGTACCGGATCTTCCCCAAGCTCGGGGTGACCTCGCGGGCCGGGCTCCGCGACGCGCTCCTCAGCCTCGAGGACGCCCGGAGCGCGTGACGGAGCCGCAGGATCGAGTCATCCGACCTGGTGCCTGCCGCCGCGGGAGGCGCATGCTGAGCGCATGACGTCGCAGCAGATGATCGACCCCTCCGTCCCGCCGAGCGGCCCCGGCTGCGTCGAGTGCGAGCAGTCCGGCTCGTGGTGGCTGCACCTGCGCCGCTGCGCGCTCTGCGGGCACATCGGCTGCTGCGACGACTCGCTGAACCGCCACGCGACGGCCCACTACCACTCGACCGGCCACGCGGTCATCCGCAGCTTCGAGCCCGGCGAGGACTGGTTCTGGGACTACCGGACCGACGACTACGCCGACGGCCCCGCCCTGGCCGACCCGCAGAGCCACCCGGCGAGCCAGACCACCCCGGGGCCGAAGGACCGCGTGCCGCGCGACTGGCAGTACCTCCTCGCCGAGCGCGCCGAGCGCGCCGAGCGCGGCTGAGCCGCGCGCCTCCGCGAGAGCGCAGGACTTTCGCGAGAGTCCAGGAGTTGTCGCACTCGGCATCGACTGCGACAACTCCTGGACAGTCGCCGGCCGCCGGCTCCCTGCGCACGTCCGCAGGCGGCGTGCAGCCAGAAGTCGCCGTGCTCGCGACCGACCACGGCGACTGCTGAATGTTCGCGGCGGCCCGCCGAGGAGCGATCGCCACGAGAGTCCAGGAGTCGTCGCACTGGGCGTCGAGTGCGACAACTCTCGAGCAGTCGCGGGAGCAGTCGCGGGAGCAGGTCGGAGCCAGCTGACCAGCCGGCGGCCGACGCCGCGCCTGATCGGCGTTCGTCACCTCCGGACCCCTCCGGCCGGGCCCCGCCCCGTCACCCCCTCTCGACCCCGTCCAGCGCTTCCGCCTCCGCGATCCGCAGCCGCATCTGCCGGTAGCGGTGGAACTGGTACACCCCGTGCAGCACCGCGAGGACGACCGCGGCCGCCATCCCGCACGCGATCGCGGGGACCTCGTCCGCGCCGCTCTGCGTCAGCGCGAGCGCGACTCCGGCGCCCGCCACGATCGAGTTGACCACCGCGATCGCCGAGGACATCGTGAAGAAGATGCCCCGCCAGCTCTGCCGCCGGCCGATCTCGAGCAGCTCGTTCGGCGCGTGGCGGCCACGCGGCACCGCGAAGTAGGCGCCCGCGCCCGGCAGCAGCGTTCCGTAGTAGCGGCGGATGCGCTGGATGGCCGTCAGCGCGGCGATGTCCTCCATCGAGGTCTGCACCAGCCGCTCGTAGGTGAACACCCCCAGCAGCACGACGACCGGGATGATCACCGCGAGGAACCCCATCGCGTACCGGGTCGGGGCGAGGAAGCCGAAGGCCACGAGCGAGCTGGAGAGCATCGTCAGGTAGAGCGAGGCGCGGCTGCTCGACTCCGTCACGGTGATCCCGCGCGCCGACTCCAGCACGAAGTGCTCGGTCAGCAGGGCGTTGAGGAACGCGGCCGGCCGGTCCGGGAGCGACGCGGCGGAGACGGCGGCCTCGGGCAGCGCGGGCGTGCGGGGAGAGTCCTCCTCGTCGAGGCGGTCGCCCGGCTCCGGATTCACGGCCGTACCTCTCGCGGGGCCGCCCCGCGGCGTCCGCTCTTCGAGTCATCCGACTCGCGCACCGGCTCCACCCGCGCGCCTACCGTCGGACGCGACGCCGAGCACCGCCACCGGGGCGCGTGCGCAGACACCGAAGGGCCGTTCATGACCGACACCCGCCACCTCCACTCGAACCAGCGAGACACCCTCGAGCGGCTGCTCGAGGACTCGCCGAGCCACAACGTCCTCTGGGCGGACGTGCTGACGCTGCTCGAGGCCGTCGGCACCGTCCACGAGAAGCACGACGGCGCCTTCTCGGTGACGGTCGGCTCGACGACCGAGACCCTCCACCGGCCGCACCACAAGGACGTGGACGAGCAGCAGCTCGTCGACCTGCGCCGCCTGCTCCGCGGAGCGGGGTACGGCGCATGAGCGCCGGGACGCCCGCCGACCTCACCGGGTCGGCCGCCGAGCGCCTCCGCCGGCTGGACGCGCTCGACGCGGGTGCGCTGACCGAGGAGTGGCTGCTGCGCCAGCTGCGCCTCGCGCTCGGGGATCTCGCCGCGCTCGAGCCGGCCGCCGAGGCCGAGCAGGAGCGGCGCGAGGACTTCTGATGCGGCGGGCGGCCGTCCGGGGTGCACGCGGCCGGCACCTGGACGGCCGCCGGCCCGCACCCCGCAGCGCCGCCCCGCTCCGCCGCTCATCGCCCGGCCGCCGCGCTGCGGGCGCGCAGCAGCACGCCGGCCGTCGCGGTCGCCGCCAGCACGAGCGCCGCGAACACCGTCAGCACCGTCGTCGCGGCGACGAGGTTGAGCGCCGCTCCCGCCGCCAGTGCGGGCACCGCGAGCCCCGTGTACGCGACCAGGAACACCACCGCCAGGGTCTCGCCCCGGCGGGCGGGATCCGCGAGGGCGACCGCCGTGCCGATCGAGCCCTTGAAGAGCAGCCCCACCCCGAAGCCCGAGACGACGGCCCCGGCGAGGAACACTCCCAGCTGCGGAGCGATCGCTCCGGCCGCGACCGCCGCCAGCCCGACCGCGCAGCCCGCCACCGCGATCGAGAGCTGCAGGCGCGTCCCCACCTTCACGAGCAGCAGCTGGCCGAGGGCCGCGGAGGCGAACACGGCGAAGGACGTCGCGCCGGCCAGCAGGTGGTCGCGCACCTGGAAGGTCTGCACCAGGAACGTCGGTGCGAGCGAGGTGAAGAGGCCGAGGACGGAGAAGGCCGAGAACGCTCCGAACGCCGCGAGCAGGAACGCCCGGCGCGTATCCGCCGGCACCGAGAGCCGCTGCGGCCGGTAGGCGGGCGCCGTCTCCGGCACGTCGACCGTCTCGGGCACGAGGAGCAGCGCGAGGCCCGCCACGAGCAGCGCGACCAGGAACACCTGGTGCGGCAGGAGGAGCGGATCGGGCAGGAACTCGGCGAAGACCCCGCCGAGCAGCGGGCCCAGCGAGAGACCGCCGAGGTTCACCGCGCCCGAGATCGACGCGGCGACGATCGTGTTCTCGTCCGGCCGGGCGCGGGCGCGCAGCTCGCCCAGATGGGCGGTCGCGGTGGCGGTGAGCATCCCGATGCTGACGCCGTTGACGAAGCGGGCGACGATCAGCCCCGGCACCTCCGTCGTCAGCGAGAAGAGCACGGCCGAGACCGCCGAGACGAGCACCGCGATCAGCAGCACTCGGCGGCGGCCGAGCCAGTCGCTGACGTGACCGGCGAGGTACAGGCTCACGATCACTCCGACCGCGTAGGCGGCGAAGACGACGGTGATCACGAACGGCGGGAAGCCGTCGAGCTGCTGGTAGAGCGGGTAGAGCGGAGTCGGCACTGTGGAGTACGCCATCACGAGCAGGAAGGTCGCGGCGACGATCCAGAAGCCGACGCCGTGGCGCACCGTCGGCAGCCGGCGGCTCACGAGGTCTCCTGCAGGTGGCGGTGGGCGAAGGTGACGGCCATCGCGCCCTCGCCGACGGCGGAGGCGACGCGCTTGACCGAGCTGCGGCGCACGTCCCCCGCGGCGAAGGAGCCGGGGACGCTCGTCTCGAGGTAGAACGGCGCCCGCTCGAGCGGCCAGTCGCGAGCCGCGTGCTCGCCGGCGAGGTCCGGTCCCGTCACGAGGTAGCCGCCGGAGTCGCGGACGATCGCGGTCTCCGCCGCCCACGTCGTATCCGGCTCGCCCCCTATGCAGACGAAGAGGTGGGAGGTGGCCAGCGCCCCGTGCGCGCCGGTCGCCGAGTTCTCGACCTCGATCGACTCGAGGGCGTCGGCGCCGTGCAGGCGGGTGACGCGCGAGTCGAGCAGGATCGTCACGTTCGGCTGCCGGACGACGCGCTCCGCGAGGTAGGAGGAGAGGCTGTCGGCCAGATCCGGGCCGCGGACCAGCATGGTCACGTGCCGCGCGTGCGCCGAGAGGTTCATCACGGCCTGCCCGGCCGAGTTGCCGCCTCCGACGACCACGACGTCCTCGCCCTCGCAGAGCGGCGCCTCGCTCGTGCCGGCGCCGTAGTAGAGGCCGACGCCGAGCAGCTCGTCCTCGCGCTCGAGGCCGAGCCGGCGCCACTGGATGCCCGTGGCGCAGATGTTGGTGCGGGCGACGACGGTCGTCCCGTCGGCGAGCAGCGCGTGGATCCGGTCGTCGGCGAAGCGCCCGCGGATCCCCTCGCGCATCCGCAGCAGCTCGGCGCCGAACGAGACGGCCTGCTGCCGCGCGCGCTCGGCCAGATCGGCTCCCGCTATCCCGTGCGGGAAGCCGAGGTAGTTCTCGATCAGGCTGCTCGAGCCGGCCTGCCCGCCGATGGCCGAGCGCTCGAGGACCACGACCTTCAGCCCCTCCGAGGCGGCGTACACGGCGGCCGAGAGCCCGGCCGGACCGGCTCCGTAGATGGAGAGGTCGTACTCCGCGAGCCGCGGCGAGCCGACCCAGCCGAGCCGGGCCGCGACCTCGGCGAGCGTCGGATCGGAGGCGCGGCTGCCGTCCGGGAACACCACGAGGGGGAGTGACGCGGTGGCGAGCGGGTGCCCGGCGACGGCGAGGCACTGCTCGTCCGTGTCGATCGGCGTCCACGAGAACGAGACGACGCTGCGCGAGAGGAGGTCGCGGATCTCCCACGCGTCGCGGCTCTCGCGCCGCCCGTAGAGGCGGACCTGCGGGAGGTCTCCGGCCACGGTCACGAGGCCCGCCGCCGCTCGAGCCCGTCGCGGAACTTCATCAGCTTGAGGCAGAGGTGCAGCGTGCTGCGGGCGAGGCCGTCGTCGAGCGCCTCCCGGACCGCCTCGGGCAGGTTGTCGAGGCGGTAGTAGAGCGTGGTGCGGTGGATGTGGAGGAGCCCGCACGCCTCCCGCACGCTGCCGCGCACGTCGAGGTAGGCCTCCACGGTCCGCCGCTGCACCTCGTCGCCCCGCTCGAGCAGCGTCGCCGCGGCCGGCGAGAGCATGGCGAGCTGCGAGCTGTCCGCCCCGATCGAGGCGAGGAGCACCCAGGCCCCGAGCTCGGCGATGTCGGCCCGGCTACGGCCGTCGGGCAGGGAGCCGACGATGGTCGCCGCGAGGGCGGCCCGCTCGGCAGTCGGCAGGAGGTCGTCGTCGCGGACGTCGAAGCGCGCCGAGCCGATCGCGTCGACGGCCGTGCAGCGGCCGCGCGCCTCCGCCCGCAGGACGTCGTCCGCCTCCGCGGCGGCCTCGGGCGCCTCCACGCTCACGAAGAACAGCACACCCTCCTGGTCGCCGAGGAACGTCAGGCCGGAGGCGGCGCTCGCGTCGATCCGCCGCGCCAGCGCCGTCCGCTGCAGGGAGCCGGTCGGGCCGGTCAGCCGCACCGCGCGGACCACGGTCTGGGCGTCCCGGCGCAGCCAGCGGCGCTCGACCGCCTCGGCGAAGGAGGCGCGCCGGGTGCCGCCGTCGCCCGACAGGAGCGCCGCGAGGACGTCCGCGCGCCGGGAGCTGCCGCCCGCCCGCGTCGAGGGGCCGAGGAGGCGGCCGATCGCTCCGACGGCCGCGTCGATGAGCGAGTACTCGGCCGGAGTGAGCGGCGCGGGCCGCTCCCGGGGGAGGAGGAGGGTCGCGAGCCGGCCCCGCGGATCCTGGACGGGGAACACGCCGTCGTGAGGCGCCTCCTCGCGCGCGCGCGTCGCGGCCAGCACCCGGCTCGAGGCGTCCTCGATCGTCACCGGGCGGTCGAGAGCCTGGGCGAGCTCGTCGGCGAGGTCCTGCAGAGTCATCGGCGGGGATCCGTGTGGGGGGCCATGCCGTGATCCTCGCGGAGGGAGCCCTCCCGAAGCGTGGCCCTTCCAGGCCCACCTTCCGCGTCGGATCCGCTGCCGGCCGCGATGAGACGCTCAGCCTCCGCTGCCGGAGCGGTCCCCGGGGAACCCGTCCGCGAGGAGGCGGTCGAGGACGTCCGGCCAGTCGAGCAGGACGCCGATGTGGCCTCGACCGGGCCGGATCGTGAGCTCCGCGGCCGGGTGGAGGCGGCGGATCCGCTCCGCGTGCGCGACCGGGACCACCCTGTCCGCGGCGCCGTGGAGGAGGAGGACCGGCGCCGCCAGGCGCGAGAGGTCGACTCCCCAGGGCATGTCGAGAGCGAGGTCGTCGTCGACGCTCCCGCCCTGTTCGAGCTCCGAGGCGCGTCCGGCCTCTGCGCCGAGCGCCGTCAGCGGGCCGTCGAGGGCCGAGTAGTCGTCACCGGTGAACTGCTCCGGATCGAAGCGGGCCGTCTCCTCCCACTCCTCGCGCGCAGCCCGGCCGTCGCGCGCGCTGCGGAGAGCGCCCGGATCCTGCATGCCGTCGAACCACGCTCCGTCGTCACTGAAGGGCGCCGGGCTGCCGAACGTCGCGACGCCCAGGACGCGATCACCTCCGAGAGCCCCGGCGGCCAGTGCGTGCGGGCCGCCGCCGGAGTAGCCCGTCACCACGAAGCGCTCGATCCCGAGCAGGTCGGCGACGCGGAGCACATCGGCGGCCGCATCCGCGATGCTCCGTCCGGGAGCGCGCATCGAGCCGCCGAAGCCGGGACGGGCGACGGAGACGAGCCGGATGCCGCGCGCCGCAGCGGCGTCGACGTGGGGAGCGAGGAGTGCGCCGGTGTGCGGTGTCCCTCCGCACCAGACGACGACAGCGCGGGGGGCTCGAGTGCCGAGGAAGTCGTGGGCGACGAGCGTGCGCGAGTCGACGCGGAACTCGTGCCGGGACGTAGCGGCGCGTCCGGTCATGGAGGAACGGTAGCCGCAAGTCGAGGGCAGTGCTCGTCGCCCGGCCCGACCGGGATGCGACGTCTCGTCGTAGGGTCGACGGGAGGGTCGGTGGACCCTCGGACGGGAGGGGTCCGCATGTCGATCGACGAGGTGTCCGACGGGATCGAGGCCGCCGCCGCGCTGCCGCACGTGCGCTCCGGCTTCTCCGGCGCGACACCGTACGGGATCGCGCAGCGCTTCGCCGCGGGGGAGCTGACGCGGGAGCAGGCCGTCGACGAGCTCGGCCGCCGGCGCTACCGGCCCGGATCGCCGAGCGACGGCTTCGACTGGACGACCCTCGACCCGGGGGAGTTCGAGGAGGTCCGCCGGGCACTGTCCGATGGTCTGCTCGACGCCGCGATGTACGACGAGATCCTCGACCGGTACAGCGGGCAGGACTCCTCCGGCGAGAGCGCGGCGTCCGCGGAGGAGAGCGCATGAGCGCCGGCCCCCTGGACCTCGCCTTCACCGCCCCGATCGGTGTCGCCGTGAAGGGCGACCTCTGGTCGTGCGTCGAGGTGCCCGGCTCCGTCGAGCTGCTCGGCACAGGGAGGTCGGTGAAGGTGGTCGCCACCGTCGACGGCGAGCCGGTGACCGCGGGCCTGCTGCCGAACGGCACCGGCGGTCACATGCTGTCGATCAGCGCGAAACTGCGGAAGACGATCGGCAAGGACCTCGGCGACGTCGTCACCGTCCACCTGACCGAGCGCCTGAGCTGAGCACTGGCGGTTGGCCAGGGCCCGCGTGCGGATGGTCGACTCGACGGATGCGGAATCGAGTCCTGTTCGTCGTCGGGGTCACAGCGATGTTCGTCGCGCTGGTGCTGAGGCTGGTGTGGCCGGCCGGTCAATTCGCCTCCGGCTTCTCGCTCGCCCTGCAGCTGAGCGGCATCCTGCTCCTCCTGGTCTACGGGGTGAAGCACTTCACGGGGCGGCCGCGCCGGAGCTGAGCGGCTCATCCCAATCGGGGGTGTAGGAGTTGGGGTCTGAAGCCGCCGGTCTCGAGCAGGCTTCGGGCGATGCAGTTGGTCAGGTTGCGGAACCCGAGTGCGGAGCCGCGCAGGTGTTCGAGCCGTCCGTTGAGCGCCTCGGTCGGCCCGTTGCTGGTGCCGGGTCGTTCGAAGTAGGCGAGCACGTCAGCGGCTCGCTTCTTCAGGGTCCGGCCCAGGGTGGTGAGCTCGGTGAGCACCTTGGGGACGCCGGCGCTGAGGTCGGTGATCAGCTTCTCCATGAGCTCGCGGCCACGTTGCCGGTCCTCGTGGCGATAGGCGGCGATCATGCGCTGGTAGACACCCCAGGTCGCCTCGACCTCGACGTGAGCGTCATCAACGAACAGCGCGCATAGCCTGTCGCTCTGCTTGTCGGTGAGCAGGTCCGCGCCGGTGTGCAGACCGAGGCCGGCGAGTCGAGCGAAGGCGGTCAGGTCAGGGCGGCCGAAGCCGGCCGGCGGGGTAGCGTCGGTCACGTCGAGGTCTTTCGGACGGATGGCGTAGGAACCTCCGTCGTCGGGAGACCTCGACGTCTATCTGCGGACCGACGCTCCCGGCCGACCTACACCCTCATCTGAGAAGACCCCTGAAACGTCTTCGCCGACGACGGGGCCGGCGAGGAGGAGGGCGCGGTGAGTTAAAAGAATGGAGCTTGCTCGGCTTCGACGCCGCGGCAAGCTCCGGTGAAACGGTCGGTACTGGTCGGTCGTCGTCGGTCACCACCGGATGGCGGCGTCCTCCACGCTCGGCGTTTGCGCAGGTCAGCGGCTCGTTCGCCCAGTGGGCGCATCAAGCGATAGACGCAAAGCCGACGTCATTAGGTCGTCCGTTCGATTCCGACAGGCGGCTCCGGCGAACCGTTCTGGTGGTCGCGCGATGCGCTGGCCTCACGGCTCTGCCCGACACCGACGTCGCTCTCCTCTGCGACGGACCCCTCGCCGGCTGAGCGCTCGCGGCCGGCATCCTGTCCGTGTGCCGATAGGCCTCGCACCGCTCGGCAACGCAGCGTGGCGTTGCGTCGCGACCTGGCGACGGCTCGGCGGGGCGCGATCGTCTCGTGCGTTGGCGGATTACGGGAGCTTGGACGCGAGGACGTCGGCCGCCAGGATCTCGGGTGCTGCGCCGAGGAGGTGCTGGTTGGCCATCAGGGCTGCGACGATGGCGCCGTTGGCGTGGGCGTCGCGAGCGGCTTCGTCGGGGAATGCATCGAAGATCCAGAAGGTGTCGGCGTGGGTCCTGACCGCGAACCAGACAATCGTTCCTACTTCTTCGTTGGCGAGTGCGACAGCGCCGGCGAGCAGATCGGCGACCGCGTCGTGCTGTCCATCGGCCGCGACGATCTTGGCGACGAAGGCATACGGAAGTGATGCGGGTGTGGACATGAGGGACTCTCCTTGACGTCGGGGTTCTTCGTGGGACGAGTTCAGCGTATGACGAGCGAGGGCCGGTGGGGAGTGGCGTATACGGCAGTATTGCTATTGTTTACGTCATGCGTATCGGACTGATCGCGATCGACGGCTGCTTCGGTTCGGCTATCGCGTCGATCATCGACATCGTGCGGGTGGCCGACGGAGCCCGCGGCGATGTCGACCCGCGGATCGACCCGATCGAACTCGCCATCCTCGGACCGAAACGGCGAGTGACCACGACGGCATCGATGACCCTGTCGGTGGACCACCCGCTGTCGGAGTCCGGAGAGTTCGACGTGGTCGTCGTCCCTGCGCTTGGAACCCTTACGGCCGCCGCTACCAACGACGTCCTCCAGAGCCGAGATGCTCGTTCGGTCATCGCCTCGCTCGGGCGCCTCGACGAGGCGACCACCCGGATCGCCGCGGCGTGCACCGGCGTGTTCGCTGTCGCCGAGACCGGACGGATGCATCATCGGAGGGCGACGACCAGCTGGTTCCTGGGGCCGGAGTTCCTGAAGCGCTATCCGACCGTCGCCCTCGATCTCGACACCATGGTCGTGGTCGACGGGAACCTCGTCACCGCCGGCGCCGCGTTCGCCCACATCGACCTCGCGCTCTCACTCGTGCGATCGATCAGCCCCGACCTGGCCCAACATGTCGCCAAGCTCCTCATCATCGACGAGCGTCCGTCTCAGGCGGCCTTCGTCGCCTACGAACATCTCCGGCACGAGGACCCGATCGTCGTCGAGTTCGAACGCTTCGTGCGCGCCCGCCTGGACGAACCGTTCAACGTCGCCTTCGTCGCGCAGTCGCTCGGCACCAGCCGGCGCACCCTCGAACGACGAGTCCGTGCGGCGCTCAACCTCACTCCGCTCGGCTTCGTCCAACGGCTTCGCATCGAACGAGCTCGGCACCTCTCAGCAACCACGGACTTCACCTCCGCCGAGATCGCGCTACGGGTCGGCTACGCGAATGCCGAGACTCTGCGCTCCCTCCTGCGCAGGGAGCGACGCCGTTCCTGACCTATCGTCATGCCTGTAGCCGGTGTCCTAGCGCTCGACTGGAACCACCTCTCAGCACGTCGCGTCGACGCTCCTGCGTCGCCCCTGGACGACCCACTCGACACGCCCGCAGCACAGGTCATGTGACGTGTCCCGGCTTCCCGGACGGTCGGGGGTTGGGTGGCTGTGATGTCGCTGCGTTCTCGTCGAGGGGGTCAGCAGACTCGATCAGGGTCGACTGGGATGAGACGCGAAGGCGGTCAGGTCAGGGCGGCCGAAGCCGGCCGGCGGGGTAGCGTCGGTCACGTCGAGGTCTTTCGGACGGATGGCGTAGGAACCTCCGTCGTCGGGAGACCTCGACGTCTATCTGCGGACCGACGCTCCCGGCCGACCTACACCCTCATCTGGGAAGAGCCAGCTGAGCTCCGGAATCGGAGGAAGACCCGTGAGCGGAGCGGAGGAGCCGGCCTGGGCGGATCCGGAGCCGGAGGTCCACCGGGCGCTCGCGCGGTGGGCGGCGGAGTGCGCGGAGCGCGCCCTCCCCGCGTTCGAGGAGCGGGACCCGGACAATGCCCGGCCCCGGCGCGCGCTCGACGTCCTCCTCGCCTGGGGGCGGGGCGAGGCTCCGATGACCGAGTGCCGCGCGGCGGCCTTCACGGCGCACGCCGCAGCCCGCGCCGCGACGCAGGCGGGCGAGCCTGCCGCAGCCGTCGCGCACATGGTCGATCACTGCTCGCACGCCGCCGTGGAGAGCAGCGCGCAGCCTCGGGCCTTCACGCGAAGGAGCGCGCAACGGATCGTCGCTCTCACTGAATCCGCCCGCTGCGCGGATGCTCTCCCAGCGATCTTCTCGCGTCGTTGAACGTCCGCGACTGCTGTGTCGTGTCCTCGGTGGGACCACCTCGGCCCCCGCACTACAGGAGGCATCATGCTCAAGCGAATCGCGACCACTGTGACGACTGCGGCGTTCGCCGCCGTCCTTCTCGCCGGATGCTCGACGGCCGCCGGCTCGGCCGCCTCGTCGGAAGCGCCGGCCGACAGCCCCTCCGCCACCGCGATGGCCTCCGCCACCGCGACCGCCTCCGCTGGGACGGCGGCTCTCACGACGGCGTCCTCGCCGCTGGGCGAGATCATCACGGACGAGGCTGGCTACACCGTCTACACATTCGCCAAGGACACGCAGAACTCGGGCAGCAGCAGCTGCTACGACGAGTGCGCCACGACCTGGCCGGCCGTGTCGGCGTCCAGCACGACCGCCGCGGACGGGATCACCGGAGGGGTCGGCTCGATCACGCGCACCGACGGGACGACCCAGCTGACCGTCGACGGATGGCCGGTCTACCGGTTCGCGAAGGACACCGCGCCGGGCCAGGTCAACGGGCAGGGTGTGAAGGACGCCTGGTACGTCCTCCTCCCTGACGGCACGATGAACAAGGAAGCCGCGGCCATGAGCACCGCCACCCCGGCGTCCTGATGCGACGGCGACCCGTCCCCGCGCAGCGAAGCGCATCGTCGGGCCGGGTCGCCGGTTCTCGACAGGCATGGACGGAAGGGATGACCGGTAGTGATCGCAGCAACCGTGATGAGGGAGCGCACCGTGGCGCTTCGAGGCGGTGAGCGTTGTGCCCCGCCCCGTCGATGAGCTCCTGGCGGCGCTGTACGAGAGTCACGGCCCGGCCTTGCGGCGCTTCGTGCAGAACCTCACTCGGAACGCGGCGCTGACGGAGGACGTCGTGCAGGAGACGATGGTCCGAGCCTGGCAGCGCCCGCAGGTCCTCGAACGCGACGCCGACGCCGCTCGCGCGTGGCTGTTCACCGTCGCCCGCAACCTCGTCATCGACGACGCCCGATCCGCTCGGAGCCGACGCGAGGTGCCGGCGAAGGACGAGGACGGCGGCGGCGCCGTCCCCGATCGCACCGACGCGGTCCTGGACAGCATCCTGGTCGCCGACGCTCTCGCATCGCTGTCGGTGGAGCATCGTCAGATCGTGGTGGACGCGTACTTCCTCGGACACACCGTCCCCGAGATCGCCCGCCGGCACTCCATCCCCGAGGGAACAGCGAAATCTCGATTGCACTACGGACTGCGCGGACTGCGACTGGCTCTGCAGGAAAGGGGCGTCACCCGATGAACGACCACCACGGAAGCTCTGCGACGGAGGACGAGTACCGCGACTGGGACGCGTCCTACGTCCTCGGCGCTCTCCCCGCGGATCAGCGACTCGAGTACGAGCAGCACCTCAGCGGCTGCGCGGCCTGCCGCGCGGCCGTGGCAGAGCTGGCAGGACTGCCCGGCATCGTCGGCCGCCTCTCCGTCGAGGACGCTCTCGCCATCAGCGCATCGGACGACGGCGAGGAGGCGCCGCCGTCGATGGTGACGCTGCCCGCCATCGCCCACCGTGTCCGGACGCGCCGACGTCGGCGCCGGCTGGTGACGTCCCTCGCCGTCGCGGCCGCCGTCACCGCCTCCGTCTTCGGAGGTGTCGCTCTCGGCACGGGCATCGCGGGCGCTCCCGTGGCGAGCGAGGCGACCCTCGAACCGATGGACCCGATCGCGGCCGATCCCGCTCTCGCTGCGGACATCCAGGTCGAGGGGAAGCCGTGGGGCACCCGGCTGGAGTGGAGCTGCACCTACAGTGGTGATGCGCCCGCCGACGCGGAGTACGAACTCGTGATCACCCGCACAGACGGCAGCACGATCACCGTCGCCACCTGGACGGCGGCCGGGCGGCGCGCCGTCGACCTGGCGGCGTCCACGGGCGTCGCCCGGTCGGAGATCACCGGCGTCGACATCAGGGTCCGCGGCACGAACTCCCCCCTCGTCCGCACCGACACCTGAGACACCGCCCACCCGCAGGAGACACCGACACTGCCCGCGGTGCCGCGGGCACCGGACAGGAGCAGACCATGAGCACCGAGACCACGCCGCTGCACATCACCCGCGAGGGCCCGAGAAGCTTCATCGGCCGCAACGCGCGAGGAGCCGAGGTCCGCATCGGCGGGTCGGACGCCGACGGCGTGTTCTCGCCCGGCGAGCTGCTGCACCTCGCCCTCGCCGCCTGCGGCATGCTCTCCTCGGACCACATCCTCGCCAGCCGGCTCGGAGCCGACTTCGAAGCGACCACCGACATCACCGCGACCAAGCCCGAGGGCGAGGACCGCTACGACTCGATCGCCGCCGTGATCCGCGCCGACCTGTCGGCGCTCGATCCCGAGCGGATCGCCTCACTGTCCGAGCGCACCCACCGGGCGGTCGACCGCCAGTGCACCGTCGGCCACACGCTCGAGCACGGCGCGGCGTACACCGTCGACGTCGTGGACGACCAGGCCGTTCCCGTCAGCGGTTCGAGGACGGGGGCCGTCTGAGATCAACACCCCATCGGTCACGGCGACCGGTGACGACCGAGACGCGGACGTCTCCCTTCAGTGCCGTCAGTCTGCGACTCGCCGACCGGATCCGAGACGATTCGCGAGGCGGAGCGCGTTCACGGAGCGGAGGTGCTGGTCGGCGCGGTGACGCCCGTTGGCCGGTGAGGGGTGCGGTGCCGCGAGGACGGGGACGACACGGGGATCATCGTGCAGGGTCAGATAGCGCATGACCCCGTCGAGCGCCACGGTCCCGTAGGTGACGACGGCTTCGAGCGCGGGCAGCAGCTCCAGCAGCTCACCGAGCGCGAGCCGGCCCTGCTCGATGTCCGCGGGGCGGACGCGGCCAGGGATCTCCCACGGGATGAGGTTCCACCGGACGTAGTGGTCGCGGGAGAGTCCGGACTCGATGCGGGCCGCCCGGAACGCGGCGGCGGTGGGCCCGAGGTTGTCTTCGCTGCAGACGGCAGCGGATCCCGCGGCGATCGTCCGAGGGCCGGGTGACTGCATCAGCACCAGGACGCGACTGGCGGTGCCGCCGGAGCGGGGATCGAAGCCCGGAACGAAGCGTCCGGTCGCGTCCGCGGTACTCCGCCAGGTCTCGGCGAGGGCGTTCAGGGTTCGGACATCCACGATGCTCCTCGATCCCGGTCAGGCCGGCCGCGGTGGTGCGAGCAGGGTGCCGCGGATCACGGAACCGTGGAACGTGCGGGCGGCGACGATGATCCACGCGGCGACCAGGCCGACGTAGTAGAGCACGGCGAGGCCGGCGACGACCGTGAGACCGGAGTGCAGGGCGAGGCCGTTCAGTCCAGTGACGCAGGTGCCGACGGGGAACGTGAACGACCACCACGTCAGACTGAACGGCAGGTGCTCCTTCGCGGTGCGGAGGGTGATCGCGAGGGCGATGACGGTCCAGAGCAGCGCGAAGCCGAGCATCGCGAAGCCGTACACCAGAGCCACGACCAGCAGCGCACGCGCCATGCCGGCGTCCACGACGGTGGGCGCGTTCGAGGCGAGCAGATTCACAGCGGTGATCGACTGTCCGACCGGACCGAGGACGATCCACAGCGTCGGCACCATCCCCGCCGCTCCTACCTTGTGCTGCGCGAGCCGGTTCCAGATCAGGGTGATCACCACCAGCGACGCGACCAGGCTGAGGCCGAAGAAGCCGTAGCAGGACCACAGGAGCGTCTCCCGCGCTTGCCCGGCGGGCGCGTACGGCAGCAGCACTGCGCCGGTGGAAGCGGACACCATCGGCGGAACGATCGGCATCAGCCAGCCGCCGAACGCCGAATCGGGCTTGTTCTCATGCCGGGTGAACGCGAGGTAGGGCACCAGGACCGCCGTCGCCAGCCCGCCGAGAGTCCCCGCACCCCAGAGCACCCAGTCGATGGCGACAGCGGCCGGCAGGCCGATCCAGTCCTTGCCGAGGAGGAGGGTTCCCGCGCCGACGGTGAGAAACGCCATCGGCGGCGCGCCGTAGAAGTGCGAGAGGACCGGATTCAGGTGGTGCCTCGCCGCTGTACCGCGGTAGCGGACCCAGTGCAGCCCGGTCGCGACGGTCAGCGCGACGAGCAGCAGCGCGGCGATCGCCCAGATGACGGTGGCCCCGGTACGGAGTCCGGGGAACTGGAGTGGCAGGGACGCGGCGGCGACCGCGACGATGCCGGTGCCCATGATCGACGCGAACCAGTTCGGCGTCAGGTTCGACACGATCAGTCCCGGATGCTCCAACTCCCGGAACAAGCGCCTCGACCGCGGAGGATGCCCGATCGAGGAAGATGCGCGGGCGGGGGAGAAAGTTGTCATGACTCCAGCCTGAGCATCGCCGTCACCAGCCGATACAGCGATCGTGTTGGCGGGGCACAATGAGTGCTTGTGGCGACGCGGCGATTGACGGACCGGATCCTGGATCTCGACACGCTGGAGGTGCTCGAACGCATCGCCGAGGCGGGCTCGCTCTCCCGCGCTGCCGAAGCCCTCGGTGTCACCCAGCAGGCCGTCTCGGCGCGTCTGCGGGTAGCGGAGCGCGCCATCGGGCAGCCGCTCGTGCGCCGCTCTCCGATCGGGTCCCTGATGACCGACGCGGGCCGGCTCGTGCTCGAGTTGGCCGGCCCGGTCCTCGAGGCGTCCCGCCGCCTCGAGGCGGGCGCGGCGGCACTGCGACAGCCGACCGGCTCACTGGTTCTCGCGGCGTCGCAGACCATCGCCGAACTGCTGCTCCCACGCTGGCTCCTCGAATTCCGACAGCGCACACCCGAGGTGAGTGTGCAGCTGATCGCCGGCAATTCAGCCACGGTCACAGAGCTCGTGCGATCCGGTGCGGCGCAGCTCGGATTCGTCGAGACACCGGCGTCCACTGCCACGCTCTCCTCTGACGTGGTCACGGAGGACGAACTCGCTGTCGTCGTGGCACCGGACCACCCCTGGGCACGCGCGGCGAGTATCGGCGCCGAGGAGTTGGCCGGGACCGCACTGCTGACGCGAGAGGAAGGCTCCGGCACCCGGACGACCCTCGAAGCATGGCTCCACGACGCCGGGCTCGCACTCACGACTCCCGCCGCGATCCTGGAGACGACGGCGATCATCCGAGCGAACGCCCGCGCCGGCATCGCGCCCGCCGTCATGAGCATCCTCACCGTCGAAACAGATCTCGCCGCGCGCTCACTGATACGAGTGCCCCTCCGCGGACCAGCACTCGTGCGACCCCTCCGCGCCATCTGGTCCGATCGAATCGGGTCGTCCGCGGCGGCGTTCCTGGAGATCGCACACGAGTTGCGCTGACCGGTGCACGGCTCGTCGCTACGCCGATCACGCCAGCGGCCGTGTCTGCTCGAGCTACAGCGATCTGGTCGATCTGCCCACGGCGGCGCGGACGTCATGTCGCGGTGATGGCGAAGAGCCCGGCGATGCCGACGGTGTAGAGCGCGAGCACGATCAACGAGTCGATTCCCATGCCGGCGATGCGGCGGGTGGGTCGGAAGATCAGTCCGACGATGTAGACGAGGGTGAGCAGGGCGGCGAGAGCGGTGAGGTAGATGTCGGACGAGTTCGCCTGCGGGAGGACTGCGGTGCCGGAGAGGACGGTGGCGACGAGGAACAGGACGGGGAGGAAGGCGTTGCCGCCGAAGATGTCGCTGATGGCGAGGTTGTCGTCGCCCTGCTTGATGGCTTGCAGCCCGGTCGAGATCTCGGGGAGGGAGGTGGCGAGAGCGAGCACGGTGGCTCCGAACAGCACCCCGGAGAGACCGAGCTGCGAGGATGCTGCGTCACCGGCGCGCTCGAGCACGACACCGGCGAGGAGGGTCGCCGCGGCGGAGATCGTGAACACGATGGTCGCCTTGCGTGTGCTCATCGGGTGCGTCTTCTTCTTCGAGGGGGATGCTGTCGCGTCGGGGGCCCGCCCGTCCTCGTGCCAGGGGAGGTGCTTGCCGGAGCGTTGCACGAGCAGCAGCCCGACGACCCAGAGGCCGGCGATGAGGACGACGTCCGGGGTCAGGCGCAGCACTTCAAGTCCGGAGGGCAGCTGGCTGCCGGCGATGACGACGGCGAGCACCGCGACGACCACGAGCCCCTCGAGCACGAGTGTGAGGGACGCGGCACGGTAGGTGAGCGGCTTCGCACCCTTTCCGCGCTTGCCGAACAGGTCGAGGACGACGAGGACCACGGTCTGCAGTGCGATGCCGCCGAGGATGTTGCCGACCGCGACGTCCAGGTTCCCGGAGAGCGCGGCGGACACGGTGATCGCGATCTCCGGCAGGTTCGTCGCGACGGCGAGAACGATCAGACCGCCCAGCGCACTCCCCAGGTGCAGACGCGCATCCAGAACGTCCGTGGCCTTCGACAACTGGATGCCGGCGACCCACACCACTGCGGCGGCGGCGAGAAAGATGACGACGAGAACAACGAAGGGCAGACCATCCATGCAGTGAGTGAACCGCGCCGACGACGATTCGCGACCCCCTTGCGCCTGAGCTGCTTCTCACCGCCTCGCGCGCGGTGGTCTCCGTGGTGATCGGTTCGACCGCGTGCCGTCCTCGACGACACCCCGATCGTCGGGTCGAGCGTGATCCCACCGTTCGTTCCCGAGGCGCGCTTCGTCAGTAGCAGCCGATTCGGGTACGCCGCAGCGTCCGCACGTGAACGCGCGGGCAGTTGGCGGGGACCAGACCCGGGAGGAAGGCACCGGTGTCGCCCGCAGTGCATCTGCGACACTCCACTGGCTCCAGATCCTGCGATCCTCGAGCGGCTTGACCGGATCGTCGGTGACCGTGTCCCGTGGCAGACGCATCAGATGGCCGGTGACGTTGCACACGCTCTGGCGACGCTCGCGGACCGTGTCGATGCGGTCATGATCATTGTCGGCACGAAGGAGCCGTCTCTGCGTCGCACCGTGCAGGAGGTCTTCTCCGGTGCCGTCGGCGCCCGTCTCGCTCACCGTCAGCACCGGCCGGCCCTCATGATCCCCCTCGCCCCGGTCGATGATTCGGAGCCGCTGCCCTGGTCCTGACCGAGGTGCGGGCGTAGGCTGACGGCAGTGGTGATGGATCCCGCCCGAGCGTGAGCTCGAACTGCCGCCGAGGCTGATGGTTCCTACCTTCTCGATCAGAGACCAGGTAGGTGACCCATGCCCGCGCATCCCCCGCTCGTCCTCGTGCGCCACGGTGAGAGCACCGGCAACGCCGACGGTCTCTTCTGCGGCGTCCTCGACGTCCCCCTCACCGACCTCGGACGTGACGAAGCGCGACAGGCCGCGACGCTACTGAGGGACGCATCGATCGACCCCGATCTGATCCTCACGTCGACCCTGCAACGCTCCACCGAATCGGCCCGGATCATCGCCGGCGCCCTTCCAGGGCGGCCGCGGATCGTCGCGGCCCAGTGGCGGCTGAACGAGCGCAACTACGGAGCGCTCACCGGCCTGTCCACAAGCGCCGTCGGAGCCCGGTACGGGGCCGACGCCTTCCTGGAGTGGCGCCGGTCGATGGACGTCCGCCCGCCTGCTCTGTCCGCCGCCGCCTTCGTGCAGCTGCACAGGTCCGCGGCGTTCCGTGGGCAGCCGGCCGAGGCGATGACGGAGACGGAGTCGTTGCGCGACGTCGTCCACCGACTGCAGCCGCTCCTCGAGGAGCGAATCCTGCCCGCCCTCCAGGAGGGCGAGACGGTGCTCATCGTCGGGCACGGCAACTCCCTGCGCGCGCTGCGCGCCCTTCTCGAGGACCTCGGCGATGCCGCGGTCCGCGATCTGAACATCCCGACGGGTCAGCCGTACCTGTACGACACCGGGCCGTCCGGGACACCGATCTCGAGGAGCGGACGCTACCTCGACCCCGCAAGAGCCGACCGGGCGGCGATCACGCTCGCCCACGAAGGAGGAACCTGATGAACGCCTACATCAGCCACACCCGCACCAGCATCCACGGGACGGGCGAGTACGTCACCCACCCCGCCGGACACCCGCTGGTCATCACCGACGTCGCCGCACGGCAGATCCTCGACTCCCGCGGCTTCCCGACCGTCGCTGTCACCCTGCGTCTGGACGACGACACCGTCCTGGACGCCTCCGCCCCCGCGGGCGCCTCGACGGGCGCGTTCGAAGCGGTCGAGCTGCGCGACGGCGGCCCCGCGTTCGGCGGACGCGGAGTCCGCTCCGCTGTCGCGGCCGTCGACGGCGAGATCCGCGCCCTCCTGCTCGATCACTCCTGGACTTCGCTTCGCGAGATCGACGAAGCGCTGCGAGCGCTGGATGGAACCGCGAACCTCGCCCGCCTCGGAGCGAACTCCGTCGTCGCCGTCTCCATCGCGGCCGCCCGCGCCTTCGCCGCGCGCACCGGCCTGCCCCTGCACCGGTGGATCGCCGATCACACCGGGGCGACCGCCTCCCTGCCCGTCCCGCACTTCAACGTCATCAACGGCGGCGCGCACGCCGCGAACGGCCTCGACTTCCAAGAGTTCATGATCGCCCCCGTCTCCGCCGGCACCGAGGAGGAGGCAGTGCAGGTCGGCGCCGAGATCTATCACGCCCTCGCCGCCCGCGTCCGCACCGCCTACGGCACCTCCGGGCTCGGCGACGAGGGCGGCTTCGCGCCCCCCATCGACCGGCCCGAAGACGCCCTGGACCTCCTCGTCGCAGCGATCACCGACGCCGGATACCAGCCCGGCACCGGTGACATCGCGATCGCGATGGATCCCGCCGCGAACGGCTTCTTCCACGGCGACGGCCACTACACCGTCGCCGGCACCGATCTCGACCGCGACGCACTCGCCCGCTACTACGAGAAGCTGATCGCCGACTACCCGATCCGCAGCATCGAGGACGGCTTCGCCGAGGACGACCACGAGGGCTGGGCCCTCCTCGCCCACGCCATCAGCGACCGGGTGCAGCTCGTGGGAGACGACCTCTACGTCACCGACGCCGACCGCATCCGCGACGGAGCCCGCGACGGCTACTCCAACGCCGCACTCATCAAGCCCAATCAGATCGGCACCATCACCGGCACCCTCGACGCGATCGCGGCCGCGCACGACGCCGGCATGCGCTGCATGGTCTCCCACCGCTCCGGCGAGACCCTCGACACCTTCATCGCCGACCTCTCGGTGGGAACCGGAGTCGGGCAGATCAAATCCGGCGCCCCCGCGCGCGGCGAGAGGGTCGCGAAGTACAACCGCCTCGTCGACATCGAACACCTCGACCCCACGCTGCACTACGGTCTCACCCACTGACCCGCCCCCTCCCGAAAGGTCCCACTCCCCGTGACTGATGACCGCCACCGTCACCGCCCCCCGGACCCCGACCCCGAGCTGCCGGTCGACAGCGACCTCGACGTCGACGACGCCCCCGACGGGACGCCACGACCCGTGCACCTGCGTCCGCGATACCTCCTCCTCGTCGCCGCCGGCGGCACGGTCGGGACCGGGGCGCGGGAAGGCCTGACCCTCGCGTTCCCCGCCGATCCCGCCTTCGACACCGTCGTCTTCGCCATCAACATCGTCGGCGCGCTCCTGCTCGGCGTACTCCTGGAGAGCCTCGCCAGAGCCGGCAGCGACGAGGGCCGACGCCGCACCGCACGGCTGCTGCTCGGTACCGGAGCGCTCGGAGGCTTCACCACCTACAGCACCCTCGCCACCGACACCGCCCACCTGCTCACCACAGGACACCCCGCACCCGCCGCTCTCTACGCGCTCGGCACCGTCCTGCTCGGTGCCCTCGCGTCCTGGACCGGAGTCGCCCTCGCCGCAGCACTCCACCGGCGACGCACGCAGAGGAAGGTGCCGGCATGACACCCGCACTGTTCCTCGCGCTCTCCCTCGCCGGTGGAATCGGAGCCGCAACACGGCTCCTCCTCGATGGGCTCATCAAGGCCCGCACCGGCGGCGCCTACCCCTGGGGCACCACCGTCATCAACGTCACCGGATCACTCCTCCTCGGCCTGATCACCGGCCTCGCCCTCGCAGGCATCGCCCCCGAGCCGTGGCGACTCGTCCTCGGCACCGGCTTCCTCGGCGGCTACACCACCTTCTCCACCGCCAGCCTCGAAACCGTCCGTCTCCTCGCCGAAGGACGCCAACTCGCCTCCGCCATCAACGCCCTCGGCACGCTCCTCCTCAGCGTCATCGCCGCAGCAACAGGACTCTGGCTCGGAGGCGCGCGATGAGCATCATCGATGCATCCTCACCGGCAGTGGTGGTCGGTCTTGCCGGCGTCGATTCCGGCCCGGAGTCGGGGCACGCAGGGTCCTTCCGTTCAGCGGGTGCGGTGCGCCGTGAACGACCTCGCCGGCATGTCATCACGGGGCGATCTGGTCGCGTCTCTCCATGAGCGGTCCTGCCGTTGCGGGGTCCCGGGCGGCTCATCACGGCATGTCATCAGGCGGCTGAAGGCGGTCAGCCGTACCCGGGACCCCTGGCGCGTTCCGGAGCCGACAACTGCCCCGAATCCACGGAGACAACGGTGAGGAAGGCGGTCGGACTCCGGGGGAGCGACGCCGACCGGGACGCGGAGCGGCGTCAGCAGTGGGAGGGCCTCGACCCCGTGCTGCGCTCCCTCGGCTTCCCGAAGGGGCTGTGACGCCGGCCCGGTGGACCTCACCGGGTCGGCGCCCGCGCGCTCAGCGGTTCGCGGGTCGGAGCCCCAGCAGCGTGTCGATGATCACGAAGGCCGCGAGGCTCGCCCCCAGGAGCGGGAGGAACAGCCCGACCGCGGCGGCGACCACCAGGACGGACGCGACTCCCCACCACGGCGCGCGCCGGAGCGCTCCCCGGGCCGGCGGGGTGCCGCCGAGCCGTCGGGGGCCGCGGGTGGGGCGGCGCTTCCACCACATCAGGTACCCGAGCACGACCATCGTGGAGATGCCGGCCGCGGTGACGAACAGCAGCAGCTGGTTGGGCAGCCCGAACATCGAGCCCATGTGCGTGTCGATGCCCCAGCGGGAGAGCTTGGCGACGAGGCCGAAGTCGGCGAAGTCGACCCGGTCGACGACCTGCATCGTGCTCCCGTCGATCGCGACGCCGTCGACCTCGGTCGGGAAGCTGCGCTGGATCTCCTGCACGACCCAGGCCGAGCCCTCCGCCGCGGGCGGCCGGATCTCGACCAGTCCCGTGTTCACGTTGACCTCGCGGGCGACCGAGAGCACCGAGTCGTAGGCGGCCGGCGAGTAGCCCGCCGTCGACTCGCCGGCGTCGCCGGTGGCCGCGCCGTGTCCGGCGTGTCCGGCGTGCTCGTCGGCCACCTCGCCGGTCCGGTCGCCGAGCGTCGTCCCCAGCGAGGGTGTGGTCCAGCCGACAGCGGAGCGGAGGGTCTCGAAGTTCCCGCCTCCGTAGAGCGACCAGGTGATGCCGGTGGTCGAGAGGAACAGGGCGCCGACGAGCAGCCAGACGCCGGTGGAGGCGTGCCAGGAGAACAGGCGCTTGTAGCCGGTGGTCCTCGGCGCGGGGCGCAGCAGGTCCCTCTTCACGCGGGCGCGGCGGAGGCGGATGATCCAGAGGCCCAGGCCGGCGAGGGCGACGACCCCCAGCCAGGAGGCGGCGAGCTCGCTGTAGTAGCGGCCCACGTCCCCGAGGTGCAGCGTCCGGTGCAGGTCGCTGACCCAGGTCCGCAACGGCAGGGCGCCGCTGGTGCCGTAGGCGGTGAGGTCGCCGCGGACGTCGGCGGTGGCCGGGTCGATGAAGACCGCGCGGGTCTCGCTGGCGCCGAGCGACGGGTCCGCGTACATCACCCGGGTGGTGTCGCCGGGGTTCGGCGCGGGGCGGACGGCGACGATGCTCTGCCCGCCTCCGGTGTACGCGTCGGCGGCGTCGATCTGGTCGGCCAGGGGCAGGGAGGTGTCCGCTTCGGGGGCGTGCAGCTCCTGCGCGTAGACGACCTGCTCGAGCTGCGGGGTGAGTGCGTAGAGCGCTCCGCTGGTCGCGGCGACGAGGATGAACGGCCCGACGAACAGGGCGGCGGAGAAGTGCAGGCGGAGCAGCAGCTGTCCGAGCCAGCCTCCGCTGCTTCTGCGCGGCGGGGGCGGGGTGTCGGCGGAGTCGCGGGGTCTCGTGGCGGTGGTGGTCATGCTTCTGGTCCTTCGGTGCTGTGGCGGGTGCCGGTGAGGGTCAGAGGAGGGTGTCGCCGATGTAGCCGCCCTCGACGCAGCCCGGCGGGATCGCGAAGACGGCGGAGCCGATCGGCGTCGTCCACTCGTTGAGCAGGTCCAGCTCGTCCAGTCGCCTCTGGATCGGCACGAACTGCGCGGTGACGTCGGCCTGGTACGCCGCGAAGATCAGCCCGGAGTTCGAGATCTCCTCGCCCGTCGGGGTGTCGTCGTAGTTGTAGGCGCGGCGGTGGAAGCGCTCGGCGGTGTTCTCCGAGCGGGCGCGCCTCATGTGCGAGAACTCCGGGATCACCGGGAAGCCGATTGCCGTCGTCGCCTCGAAGTCGGGCTCGTCGGCCTCCGCCGTCCCGGTGAGGGGCGCGCCGTTCGCGAGGGTCCGGGGAGGAGACGGGTCGGTCAGACGCCGCGGGGACCTCCGGGGAGGTCCTCGCCGCGGCTCGCGTCGATGATCAGGAGGCGGGCTGCAGAGGGGGGCCGCGCCGCAGCGCCGCCTGGGGGAAGACGCCCGAGGCGAGGGGGAGCACGTCGCGCAGCTCGAAGGAGGAGCGTCGCGCGGGTCGAGGAGCGGCCACCGGAGCCGGCACGACCCGCACCAGGCGGGTGACGAGGTGGCTCGTCGTCGCGGCGACTCGGACGAGGAGGGACTCGCCGCGGTGGAGCGCCGCGGTCGTCGCGACGGCGGCGACGAGGTGCGCCGCCCACATCGAGGAGCCGGTCATCCCGCTGTGCGTCATCGCCGCGCTGACGTCGATCACGGCACCGTGGTGCGCGTGCACCATTGGCGCATCGACCGGCCCCGCGAAGGTCCCGATCGTGAAGAGCGTGTGGAACAGGAACTGGCTGACTCCCACCGAGACCGCCAGGCGGACCAGGGAGAGCCTGCGCCCGGCGAGCGCCACGCACACCAGGACCGACAGGACGAGCGGCATCGCGACACCGAGCGGACCCGGGATCTGGCCGCCGCCGGCCACGTGTGAGAACAGCGCGACGAGCGTCGCCACCGTCGCCGCGACGACACCCCGGAGGGTGCGCAGCGGGCGCGACGACGACATCTCCCCAGTGTCGCAGACGCCTCCTTCCCGCGGAGGACCGCTCTCGGGCGAGAGGGGCGGCCGGCCGACGGTTCCTCTCAGCGCGCCGCGGAGGCTCCGGGGCGTCACTTCTCGGGCCGGACCACCAGCCCGACGCCGCCGCCGCGCCGCACCGGTTCGGCGACCGCGGTCATCCGGCCGGAGGGGTCGACCTCGATGGCGGCCACCGCGCCGATCTGCGCGGCCGAGGTGAAGGTGTCGCCCGAGGGGACCAGCTGCTGGCCGAAGGGCGCGAGGTCGTCGGCGTACGCCTCGATGAACTCGGGCTCGGCGGAGGTCGTCGCGCCGTTGCGCTGGGAGGCGCGGGGCGCTGCCACCGCCTCGGGGAGCGTCATGCCGAGGTCGATGCGGTTGACCAGGGTCTGCAGGACCGTCGTGATGATCGTGGATCCGCCCGGCGAGCCGACGACGAACCGCACGTCCCCGCCGTCGAGCACGATCGTCGGCGACATCGACGAGCGCGGGCGCTTGCCCGGCTCGATCCGGTTCGGGTCCCCGTCGACGAAGGTGGGGGAGAAGTCGGTCATCTCGTTGTTGAGGAGGAAGCCGCGGCCGGGGACGGTCATCGCCGAGCCGCCGGTCTGCTCGATCGTGAGCGTGTAGGAGGCGGCGTTGCCCCACTTGTCGACGACCGAGAGGTGGGTGGTGGAGATGTTCTCGGTGTCCGACTCCACCGCGGCGGGGGCGGTCGCGCATCCGGAGCCGTCGAGCGCGCCGGGCGGGACCGGGCGGACGGAGGCGGTCGCCGGGTCGATCGTGCAGTCCCGCGAGTCCGCGAACTCCTGGCTGAGGAGCGTCTCGGTGGGCACGTCGACGAAGGCCGGGCCGCCGACGTAGGCGCCGCGGTCGGCGAAGGCGCGGGCGGACGCCTCGAGGTAGAGGTGCAGGGCGCTGCCCGTGTCCTCGGACGCGAGGTCGTGGTTCTCGAGGATGTTGAGGGCCTCGCCGACCGCGATCCCGCCGGAGGAGGAGGGCGCCATCCCGTAGACGTCGAGTCCGCGGTAGGAGACGCGGGTCGGCGCCTGCTCGGCGACCGAGTACGCCGCGAGGTCGGCGGCGGTCATCGTGCCGGCCGGGGCGGGGAGGTCCGACCCCTTGGCGATCCGCGGGTTCTGGACCGTGTCGGCGATCTCGGCGGCCAGCGCGCCCTCGTAGAACGCGTCCGGCCCGTGGACGGCGATGGAGGTCAGCGTCTTCGCGAGGTCGAGGTTGCGGAAGGTGCTGCCCACCTTCGGCGCGTCCCCTCCGGGGAGGAACAGCTCGGCCGTGTCGGGGAACGCCTGGAACCGCTCGAGGTTGTCGAGCGTCTGGTTGCGGAAGGTCTCGTCCACCCGGAAGCCCTTCGCCGCGAGCGCGATCGAGGGCGCCAGCACGACGGGGAGCGGCAGGGTGCCGAAGCGGTCGACCGCGGTGTCCCAGGTCGCCACCGTGCCGGGCACGCCGACCGCGACGCCGGAGGAGACGAGGTCCGGGGTGAACGGGTACGGGGCTCCGGTCGCGGGGTCGAGGAACGCGTCCGAGGTGATCCCGGCCGGCGCTGTCTCGCGTCCGTCGATGGTGCTGACCTCGCCGGAGGCCTTGTCGAAGTAGACGAAGTACCCGCCTCCGCCGATGCCGGCGCTGTACGGCTCGCTCACGCCGAGGGCCGCGGCCGTGGCGACCGCGGCGTCAGCTGCGTTGCCGCCGCGCTTCAGCACCTCCATGCCCACGCGGCTCGCGTTCGCGTCGACGCTCGAGACCGCTCCGCCGTAGCCCACCTGCGTCGAGGGCGAGATGAGCGGTCCGCCGAGGAAGTCGCGGATCTTCTCGGGCGTGAGCCCGCTGTCCTTCAGGTATCCGGAGACGGGCCTGTCGAGAGCGGACGCCGGTGCGGCACCCGCCACTCCCACTGCGACGACCGCGACCAGCGCGATCGCGATCCTGCGGAGCACGGGTGTCGTGGCCATGGCGTTCCTCCATCGGAACTCTGTGGTGCGCGGTCGGCGATGCGGGTCCCCCCAACCTAGGGGCGAGGTGGGGGTGCGGGGTAGGGGGTGTGCCGTGGGCTCCGCGGCATCAGTTCCACTTGATCGGAGGCGAAATGCGGCCCTTCGCCATCGGTCGCATCTGCTGGCGTCAGCGCTCAAGAACCGATCGCTCTTCCGGGGGCAAATGCTGCTCGCAAACACTTGGCCCTTACGTGCGAACTCTCATGACATGCGTGCGGCCACGGTCTTTCCAACCTCAGGCCAAATTTTTCCTCAGTCAGCACCGAGCTGAACCAATACCATGAGGTCATGGAACTCGCTAAGCACAAGGCTCGATGATGTCGGACCAGACATTCTCGGCCTCAAACTTTCAAGATATTTGGGACCGCGAGTCGCGACGTGGCCGAAAAATGAATGATCTCGTTCCCGGGCTGGAAGCATATAGTCAAGAGTTGCGGCGGCTTCGGGGGATGCGAAACATCGCGGTTTCAGCTCTGCCGACCGATTCGTCATCTCGAATCGAGCATGAGACGGAATTCGCGGAGAAGAGGCTTCAAGCCACAGTCAAAAGGCGTGAACTTCTCACAAGCACTTTGCAGAAGTACAGCGTGGAAGCGTCGCGGCGGATCGCCGTCGGGAACTATGCACTTGACCTAAGTCAAGTCGGTACAAGGAAGGGTAAGGAGGTGTATAAGTTGTTGCGGCGATCAAATGCGGACTTTTTCGTCGCAAAACAGCTTGAACAGAACCTCATTGACGCTTTCAAGCTGACAACAACCGATCGGCACTTGATGGTGACTCAGGTTGCTAAACTGCTCTCTGATAGAAGCCCCAAAACACTTCTCAAGGCTGACGTGACGGCCTTCTTCGATAACGTGACTCATCATAGCCTATTGCTTCTTATAGACCAGAACCGCCTGGTGAGTAGAACTTCCTACCAATTCGTTCGTCAGCTACTCACTGACTATGCAAATTTCACTGGACGCAAAATGGGTCTGCCTAGGGGAGTCGGCTTAAGTTCATTTCTCTCAGAAATCTACCTCCAACAAGTGGACGACACGGTCAGAAAGATAAAAGGTGTAATCTACTACTCACGATACGTCGACGACATAGTAGTAATCTCGTCACATAAATCTCAATCTGTTGCCGTTGAGGCGGTCAAGCCCGTGTTATCGAAGCTGCTTCGGACAAGAGGGCTTTCCCTCAACGCAAAAAAAACTCGATCATATTCCTCGAATGATCGTGCAGACTATCGCATTCTGCATCTTCTCGGCTATGAGTACCGGCTCCGGCTTAGAGAGGGGCTGGTCGAGTTGGATATTTCGAAGCGCAAATTTGAACGGTATATTGCTCGTATAAATGCTGCATTTGACCGTTTTGAGCGGACGGCGCCCGAGAACGTCGGTTCGGCTACAGCACTGGTGACTCGTGTTCGTATGCTTACTGGTAACCGACGAGTCTCGCGTTCGTCAGGAAATACAATGATGGGCATCTCCTTTTCGAATAGAGCGCTAGTCGAGCCCAGTGCAAGGATGGCGTTACTAGATCAGCATCTTCTAAGTAGAGCAAGATCAACCACCGTTTCTGCAGGGCTTCAGTCGCGCCTTTCGGAGTTGACGTTCTCTGATGGTTTTGCGTCGGTTCGATTCGACAGATTTTCTCAACGACAACTAGCCGAGGCGGGGAAGGTTTGGCGTTATGCCCAAGAATAGCAACCGATACAAGATCCGTCATAAACCAATGCGAGCCGTGCTCTCGGAATTTCTTCCTTACGAACTTCCCGCTGGCTTCTCAAATGCGGGTTTTTACGCCTTCTTGACGCAACACCATGCAACGTTTGTCGGGAAGGACTTGTATATTCGCAATGAGCCTGGCGTAGAGGAACTGCTGCGCCTGGCTCTCGGCCCCCGAATTAGCTGGATGCCAGAAATAAACCAAAGGGGAAAGTGGTTTAGAGTTACTCCCAAAATGCTAGATGTGAAGACCGTTCCTTATCGGTTCCGAATTCGTCACGGTGAACAAGATTTTCGCGACCTTTCTCTTCCGCATCCGCGAACACAACTTGCATTTGTCCGCTTCTATGACGAGTACAGAAGCTTGATCACTCATTTCGGTCAGTTAAGTAGCTATTCGCTCAGAAAACCTGTGGAAGAGGCTCGCGTTACGGTAGTGCGAGACGATCTATTTGCGAAGAAGATCGAACGGGAAAAATTTGGCGTTGAGTCGAAAAGACATGAGTATAGCAAGCTTCGGTCATTTTTCCGCTACGATCTGTACTCAAATATTCACAGCTTCTATGATTCCCCTGAGTTTGTCGAATCGGAAAAGAAGTACTCAAAACTCCTTCGCCTCGATGTTTCGAAGTGTTTTGATTCTATTTACACTCACTCCCTCGAGTGGGCGGTCTACGGCCGTGACAACGTGAAGTCCAATAGGACCGCTTTTAAAGGGACTTTTCCAAGCCGCTTCGATGCCCTCATGCGGGCAATGAATGAGGACGAGACAAACGGCATTCTGATCGGACCGGAAGTGTCACGCATCTTTGCCGAGCTAATACTCCAACGCATCGATCGAGACGTTGAGGCGCAGCTCGAGTCAGAAGGGCTCCTGGCGGGTCGCGACTACTCTGGTTATAGATATGTCGATGATTTCTTCTTCTTTTTTAACGACTCGTCTACTGGGGCTTCTGTCAACGAAGCAGTGCGGACTTGCTTGAGACGATACAAGCTTCATATTCAAGAGTCGAAGATAGAGAACGTCGTGACTCCTTATCTCACTCCATTGAGTCTTGCGAAAGTCGAAGTCCGAAGTCTGCTGTCCAGCTCAGAACTGAATCCACAACCTGTCGCTTGTTGCGGGGAAGGCGCTCAGGGGTGGTTGATTCCTAGCTCGGCTACAGCGTTCCGGCAGCTTATCCCATCTTATAAGTCGATCCTATCGAGGACAGCGGTTCGACCACGTGAACTGGCGAATTATGCGCTTGTCCAAGTCGAGGAGGCACTCGAGCGTTTTGCCAGTCCGCTCATTTTGTCGGAGGAAACTAAATTGACGCCGGAGGGCCGGAGCGAGCGGGATTCTTTTATCTTAGATCGCTTCTCGGCGGCGATCGAGTTTGCGTTTTTCATCTATAGCGGGTCGGGCCTGGCTAGTGCGGCGGTGAAGGTTGCGCGAATATCCGCTTTTACACTGAAGGCGGCAAGGTCGATTGAGATGTCTGTAGATCGGCAGGAATATCTTCGGCAAACCTTGTATTCAGAGGTGATGTTGCAAATGGTCCGATACCCCATGGCGCAGAATGCAATGATCGAGGGTCTTTACCTTCTCGATTTGCTTGGCGAGCTTGGCGAGGGTTACGCGGTGCCGGAAGCGTCTTTAATGTCATTTCTTGGCGTTGCACATCCTGATACAAACTTCGCGGAAGTGCCCGAGTGGTTTCATGCCACTGCGGCTATGACAGTAATCAGGTATATCAAAGATGGTCCTGATTACCGGCGGCTTCGCGGGCTTGTCGATAAATGGATTCTTGTCCGACTTGAAGAACTTCTTCGAGAGGAAGACGACAATGCCGAGCGGGCGGTGCTCGCGCTCGATGTGATGTCTTCACCTTATTTCGACGAAGCGTTCAAGCGTCGAATCTTGGAGCTACACGGCGCAAAATCGACGAGAGCAGCCGTCACAGCTGTAGAAAGGGTTGGTCCCCAATGGTTCACGGATTGGACCAAGAAGGACCTGCACTCGCACCTCTTGGACAAGCGCTCGCAACAGGTATACTGAAGACGCGCGCCGACCTGACTAACGTCACACACCTGCGCATGGGCTCTACATCGGCTACCGGGCCCACTCAACCCGCTTATTCTTCACGGGGTTAGCGCCTGTTGGGCGGCACCCACCACTCGCCACCGAGACGACCGCGACCAGCGCGATCGCGATCCTGCGGAGCACGGGTGTCGTGGCCATGGCGTTCCTCCATCGGAACTCAGTGGTGCGCGGTCGGCGATGCGGGTCCCCCCAACCTAGGGGTGCGGTGGGGACGCGTGGTAGGGGGTGCTCGGTCGGGCTCGCCGGCGTCGCTCAGTCCCGGCTCGGCGCTGACCGCCTGTCCGGGATCAAGGGCAGTGCGTCGGCCGGCGGTATCGCGACCCAGAGGACCCCGTCAGCGAGCCGCGCGCTCTCCAGGAGCGCGCCGAGGGGCTCGGCCGTGTTCAGAGCCGCGTCGACTCCCGTCGAGACGGGGTCGTCGTCCGCGGCGTGCGGTGGGAAGCGGATGCGCCGACCGATCAGCTGGTCGCCGTCGAGACGGCGCCGGTAGACGATGCAGACGCTGTTCGGGCTCTCGATCCAGGTCCGGACCACGTCCACCACGGAGGCGTAGTTCTCGAGGATCTCGTCCTCCAGGACCCTCTTAACGACGGCAGCCTCGGTCGAATCGTGCATGGGCAATCCCTCCTCGGGTGGCGGACCGAGGAACTCGGCCCGCCACGGACGGTAGCCGAACCATTTTCGGCAGGGCGGAGGAGGCGCGCTCGAGCTCCGGAGCGGCGCGCGCCCCTCCTGGCCGGCAGGCCTGCGTCGGTACTGCTGACGGAGTCGTCGGGGCTCCTGATCCGGCCCGCGTGTCGACTCGTCCGGCAGCGCTCTTGACAGGCGAGCGAAGTAAGTGTTCGATCAGTCACATGGCTTCCCCCTCCTCCCGCTCCACCGCCGAGGCGCAGCGCGAGCGGATCACCGCGGCGGCGCTCCACGTGTTCGCGCGCACCGGCTACGCCGCGACTCCGATCACCGAGGTCGCCGCCGAGGCCGGTGTCTCGCCCGCCTACGTCTTCCGCCTGTTCCCGGGCAAGCTCGGCGTCTTCGTCGCCGCGGTTGACCGTTGCTACGAGCAGGTGGCGTCCACGCTCGCGGCGGCGGGGGAGGCCTCGCCCTCCTCGGACCCGGCCGACCGGCTCGAGGCGATGACCGTCGCCTACATCGACCTGATCGCCGACCGCGACCTGATCATGCTGCAGTCACAGGCGCAGAGCGCGTGCGAGGTCCCCGAGATCCGCGAGGCGGTGCGCCGCGGGATCTCCGCGGTCGTCCGAACGGTCACCGTCGTCTCCGGAGCCGACGGTCCGGCCGTGCAGCGCTTCGTCGCCTACGGGCAGCTCTGCCACCTGATCGTGCAGACCGACCTCGGCGGCGTCGACTCCGAGTGGGCCCGCATCGTCTCCGACGGCATCCGGCACCGCGACTGAGTCCGCGGTCCTCCCGTCTGCTCCTCTTCTTCCTCCCCTCCTCCTCTTCGCCACCCTCTTCCTCATGCCCGCCGTTGTGACTGTCCAGTCACTCACTACAAATTCCAGGAACCCCTCATGTCCACCACCCTTCCCCGCACCACCACCCGCGTCGTCCTCCCCGGGATCGTCGAGCCGTCCGGACTGCTCCTCGAGCAGGCGCCGGTCGAGCCGCCCGCGGCCGGCGAGCTGCTCGTCGCCGTCGAGGCCACCGGCATCTCGTTCGCCGAGCAGTCGATGCGCCGCGGCCGCTACTTCGCCCAGCCGCCGTTCCCCTTCACGCCCGGCTACGACCTCGTCGGCCGGGTCCTCGCGGTCGGCCCCGGCGGCGACGCGTCGCTCGAGGGCCGCCGGGTCGCCGCGCTCACCAAGACCGGCGGCTGGACCGGGCACGCCCGTGTCGCCGCCCGCGACTGCGTTCACGTCCCCGACGCGGTCGCGTCGGAGGACGCCGAGGCCGTCGTGGTCAACGGAGTGACGGCGTGGCAGATGCTGCACCGCTCGGCGCGGGTCTCCCGCGGCGACACGATCCTCCTGTTCGGCGCGAACGGCGGAGTCGGCGGCCTCGTGCACCGCCTCGCCCGCCTCGAGGGGATCCGCGTGATCGGCGCCGCCTCGCCCCGCCACCACGAGGCCCTCCAAGCGGCCGGAGTGGAGCCCGTCGACTACGCCGATCCCGACCTCGCCGCTCGCGTGCGCGAGCTCGCTCCCGGCGGCGTGCAGGCCGTCTTCGACAACGTCGGCGGAGCGACGACCCGGCTGGCGTGGTCGCTGCTCGCGCCCGGCGGCACCCTCGTCGCCTACGCGATCGTCAGCGCGAGCGCCGGGAGCATCTGGCCCCCGTTCCTCCGCCAGCTCGCGCGGATCCAGGCCTACCAGCTGGCCCCCAACGGCCGGCGCGCGGTCTTCTACGACCTCTGGGCGGGCCACTCGCTGCGCCCCGCGCGCTTCCGTGCGCGGCTCGAGGAGGACCTCGGCCGCGTGCTCGGACTCCTCGCCGACGGCTCGCTGACGGCCAACATCGCCGCCCGCTTCCCGCTCACCGGGATCGTCGAGGCGATGGAGCTCGCCGAGTCCCGGACGCTCGACGGCAAGGTGGTCCTGCTGCCGTGAGCGGGGTGCGTCCGGGCGGAGGGTGATTCCGGTGCGGAGGCGCCCGGGCGGCGAGCGGGGGAGAATGGCGCGGTGGACACGGGACTGGTCGAGGTGCTGAAGGCACTGGGCAATCCCACGCGACTGCAGATCATGGAGTGGCTCCGCTCTCCTGAGGCGTCGTTCAGCGAGTTCGAGCCGATCGCCGACCGCGCCGAGTTCGGGGTCTGCGTCACGCATCTCGCCGCGAAGAGCGGTCTCGCGCAGTCGACCATCTCGTCGTACATGGGATCCCTGGAGCGCGCGGGCCTCGTCCGCTCGACGCGCGTCGGGAAGTACACCCACTACCGGAGGAGCGACGCCGACGTCGACGGGCTCCTGAAGCGCCTCGGAGCCTCAATCTAGCGACATATCGCGAATCGTCGATATGATCGGCGGCATGACCGATGCTTCCGAGGCCGCTCCCGCTCGCCGCGCTCTGCTCGTCCACGCCCATCCTGAGGAGCGGTCCTTCTCCTCGGCGCAGGCGGACGCGGTCCTCGAGCAGCTGAGGGCCGACGGCATGGAGGTGCGCCGGCTCGACCTGTACGCCGAGGGCCGGGACCCGGTGCTGCACCGCGACCAGTTCGCGCCCGGCTCCGGCTACTTCAAGCCGCAGGCGCAGCAGATGACCGCGGTCCTCGAGAAGACGCTCGGGGAGCCCGTCACGAGCGACCTCGACGAGCTGATGCAGGCGGATCTCCTGGTGCTCTCGTTCCCCCTGTGGTGGTTCTCGATGCCGGCGATCATGAAGGGCTGGATCGACCGCGTCTTCGTGATGGGCGCGACGTTCGGAGGCGAGCACGGCGTCTTCGCCGAGGGCGGCCTGCGTGGCAGGAGCGCGATGCTCCTGCTGACGACGGGCGGCGGCGAAGCGGCCTTCGCGCCCGGCGCCGCCGACGGCTACGGCGACCTGCAGTCGTTCCTCTTCCACATCCATCGCGGGATGCTCGAGTTCGTCGGGTACGACGTCCTGCCCCCGGTGGTCACCTACGGTCCCGCCCGCCTCAACGCGGCCGGACGCGAGGACGCCCTGCGGCGCGCTCGAGCGCAGGCGTCCGCATCGACGGCCCGGCTGCGCGGCGCCTAGCGTTCGCCGCTGCGCCTCCCGGCCGCGCTCAGTCCCGCGACCGGCTCGCGTGCGCGCGGGCCTTCATCCGGTTGCCGCACGTCGCCATCGAGCACCACTTGGCGGTGCCGGGGCGGCTGCGGTCGAGGAGGAAGAGGTTGCACTCGTCGTTCGCGCAGGCGCGGAGCCGCCCGGGGAACCGGGCGTTCACAGCGGACCAGGCGAGGACCGACTGCACCGCGAGGCGATCCGGCTCGGGAGCGCTCAGCTCCCACACGACGCCCTCACCGGTGACGCGCGGGGTGCGCACGGCGTGCGCGACCAGGTCCGCGAGCTCCGTGATGGCCGCGGGCGCGTCCGAGCGCACGACGGCCTGGAGTGCGTCGCGGGCGCGGCGCAGCCGCTCGAGCTCGTCCTCGGTGCCGACTCCGCCCCACCGCCGGGCGAGCTCGCGACCGGACGCGTCGCCGAGGTCGTCCGTCGGCCGTCCGTCCACCACGGGCGCGCTGTTCAGCACCGCCAGGAGCAGCTCCTCGTCCCGATCCATCGTTCCCCGTTCTCCCGCCGTGCGGCCCGTTCGATCCATGCTAGCGTCCGGCTAACCAGTAAATCTACTTTAAGGGGTTAGCCATGGTCGTCGTCCATCACCGCACCGTGTCCGTCGACGGACTCGACGTCTTCTGGCGGGAGGCCGGGCCCGTCGACGCGCCTGTCCTCCTGCTGCTGCACGGGTACCCGAGCAGCTCGCACATGTTCCGCCACCTCCTCCCCGCCCTCGCGGGGCACTACCGCGTCATCGCCCCCGACCACATCGGCTTCGGGCGCTCGTCCGCGCCCTCCGTCGAGGACTTCGACTACACGTTCGCCGCCCTGACCGCGGTGACCGGCCGCTTCCTCGAGACCATCGGGGTGACCCGGTACACGATCTACGTCCAGGACTACGGCGCCCCCGTCGGCTGGCGCCTCGCCCTCGCCGATCCGTCCGCGGTCGTCGCCGTGATCTCGCAGAACGGCAACGCCTACGAGGAGGGCTTCGTGCCCGGCTTCTGGGACCCGATCTGGGCCGACGCCGCCGAGCGGACCGACGAGACGCGCGACGCCCTCCGGCCGGCTCTCGGCCGGGAGGCCGTCGAATGGCAGTACACCCACGGTGTCCCCGACTCCACCATCGTCGATCCGGACGCCTGGGAGCACGACCTCGCGCTCCTCGCCCGCCCCGGCCAGGATGACGTGCAGCTGGCGCTCTTCCGCGACTACGCCACGAACCGCGCCCTGTACCCGGCCGTGCAGGCGTGGATCCGCGAGTCCGGAGTCCCCGTCCTCGCCGTCTGGGGCCGGAACGACGAGATCTTCGCCCCCGCCGGCGCCCAGGCGTTCCTCCGCGACGCGCCTCACGCGCGCATCGAGCTCGTCGACGGCGGGCACTTCCTGCTCGAGTCCCACCTCGACCGCGTCGTCAGCGCGATCACGGACTGGCTCGGCCGCGAGTGACGGTCCCGTGAGCCGGGCGGGTCCGCTGATTCGGCCTCGCGGGAGCGGCCACGGATGCCTGCTCCTGCTGCCGGCAACCGCGCCGACGTCGGCGCAGCGGGGTCGTGATCCCGACCCGCTGCGCCCGACGAGGCCCTCCTGCCCGGCGCTCCTCAGCGGCTGAGGAGGGCGACGAGGTCGGTCGCGATGCGGTGCTCGACGTCGGCCGGGACGGGCTGCACGGCGGCGTCGAGGTCCGCGGTGACGACAGCGGCGAGGCTCCGTGCCTGCAGGGTCAGGCCGAGGTCCATCGCCTGGATCGGGTTGCCGCCGGCCGCGGTGAGGTTGATCATCCGGCCGTTCTCGAGGCGGACGATCCGCTTGCCGTTCTTCAGGCGGATGCCCTGCCGGCGCTGTCCGTCGGCGAACTCGGTGGTCGACTCGGTGGCGGCCGCGAGGGCCTCCTCGTCGATCTCCCACGGGAAGTGGCCGACGCCCGCGATCACAGCGCCGTCGGCGAAGGCGTCGATCTCCGCCGCGCCGATGACGCCGGATGCTCCGGTGGCGGTGAAGACGAACTGCGCGTCCGAGAGGACGTCGGCGACGGGTCCGACGCGGTGGCCGCGGAGGATCGCCTGCAGCGAGCGGATCGGGTCGACGTCGGCGACGGAGACCCGCGCTCCGAGCTGCGCGAGGGTGTCGGCGACTCCGCGTCCGCACGGGCCGTAGCCGATGACCGCGGCGCGGGTGCCCGGGATCATGAGGTTCGTGGCGTTCATGAAGCCCTGGACGACGCTCTGGCCGACCCCGTACTCGTTCTCGACGATCAGCTTGAGGGGCGAGTCGTTGATGACGACGACCGGTCGCGGGAGGGTCGCGCTGTTCTCCCGCAGGCGGATGCCGCCGGTGGTGGTCTCCTCGGTGCCGCCGAGGTAGTGGTCCGGGACGCCCGAGTTGATGAGCCGGAGAGTCAGGTCGGCGCCGTTGTCGAGGGTGAGATCGGGATCGTGCTCGAGCACCTTCTCGATGTTGCGGAGGTGCTCCGCCTCGCCGTCGCTCTGCTTCGTGTGCACGTGCACGCCGAGGGCGCGGAGGTCGTCGGCGACGTCGTCCTTCGTTGTTCCGGGCGAGCCCGTCAGAGCGATGTCCATTCCGGCCTCGACGAGGAGCGACACGAGGGCGGCGGTCTTGGGCTCGACGTGGAGGCAGATCGCCAGCTTCTTCCCGGAGAGCACCGGAGCGAGCTCCCGGACGGCCTGCGCGGTGAGGGGCATGTGGTCGAGAGCCCAGCGGCTCGCCGGGTGGGAGAGGGAGGAGGTCATGGCGGGTCCTGTCTGGAGTGGGTGCGTGGGCGTCGGGTGGGGGCGTCGTGTGGCCGGCGGCGCGGGAGTCGCGTCAGGGCGCTCGGCCCCCGGCGGGCTGCCGCCGCGCCCGGCGTCCCGCGTGCGTCGAGTGCGCGGTCCGGTACGGAAGGTCCTGAGGAGGCCGATCGCCGGGGACGGCCGCGAGAGGCAGCACTCGCCTGCTCTCTGCGAGATGGAGCCTGAGGTACATCTCCTCACGCTGGGCCGAGGTCGGCACGGCGCGGATCGTCATCGGTGAGGACACCAGCCCAGTCTGTCGACCCGGACGAGCCCTCGCTCGGATGATCGTGCCCGGCGGCAGCACCTCGGGAGGGGCCGACCTGTCGTCAGCCGACGTCCCGCGCGGCACGACCAAACGCCACCGCTACCCTGACGCCATGCGCCGCATCCTCGACGACCCTCTTCGGAACCGCGTCCGCACTGGCTCTCCGTCCGTCGCGTCGGCCTGATGGGGCGGCGACGGGCGGACCGCTCGGAGCCGGTTCGCGAGTTCCGGCCCTCGAGGGCCCGGCAGAAGAACGAGTCGCGACGGCTGAGGCCCGTCGCCGTCCTCCCCGCGCTGGTCCTGCTGGCGGGGAGCGTCTGGGGAGTCGTGGTCGCCGACGACCGCGGTGCGGCGCTGGCCGTTTACCTCGGGCTGTTCGGTTTCGCCACCGTGGTGGCTCTGGTGATCGTCGGAGTGCTGGCGCTCCGCAATCGGCGGTTCCTCGCCACCGCGTCGCTCCGGATCTCGGACCGGGCGATCGAGTGCACGGACGCTCGAGGCAGGGTCGTGACCTTCGAGCGGGCCGACCCGTCGGTGAAGGCGCTGCTCGCCTGGGTGCCCGCCGGCCCCAACAGTGAGGGGATCGATCTGCCACCGTCGCTCATCCTGTTCTTGTCGGACGGAAGCCGGTCGCTGCGGCTCCGCGGGGCGGACTGGGAGCTCGAGGATCTGCGGGCCGTCGTCGCCGCCGTGACGACACCGCTCTCGCCGGCGGCGCGTGGCGTGCACACCGGTGGCCGGAGCGTGTGGGCGCGCCTGACCGGAGCCGCTCGCCAACGGGAGATCGAGGCGCCGCCCGCCCTGGAGAATACGCTCAGCCCCGCCGAGATCAACGAGCTGATCCCCGGCACGATGAGCTTCCAGGAGACCCGTCCGCTGACGTTCGCCCTCCTGATCGGGTTCGGCTCGGTGGCTCTCGTGCTGGGCCTCGTCGTCGGGGTCGCCTTCGTGGTGGTGCCCGGGTAGCGGTGCAGGTCGGCGGCCGAGCCGTGGACCGCTGGGCGGGAGACGCGGGCGACGGGCCCACGCTCCCGACCGGCGACCTCTCCGGGGCGATCCTGCCCGCGCCCTAGGCTCCACGCATGACACTCACCCAGGACTCCGGTTGGATCTGGTTCGGACTCGCGATCGTCACCGCCGGTCTGGCCGAGCAGAAGGGCCGCTCGCGCTGGCGCTGGTTCGTGCTGGGGCTGCTGCTCGGGCCGATCGCGACGGCCCTCGTCGTGCTGTGGGCGCGACCGGAGGGCGGAGTGGCGACGGACGTGCGCTGGAACTTCGCGATCGGCGCCGGCGTCGCCGCGGCGGCGCTCGTCCTCGTCGCCGTGACCTCGGCCCTCTGGCTGCTGCTCATCCCTGCGGCGATCGCGGCGCTCGCCGCCGGTCTGCTCGCCTGGCTGAGCCGCCGCGTCCCCTACGAGGACCTGCCCCGCTGACGACCGCTAGAGGCTGGTCGAGCATCGGAACTCGAGATCTCGCGGCCCGAGGCGGCAGGCGCGTCACTCCTCGGACAGGGTCGATGACCTCGCGAGAGTCTGCCGGCCGCGGCGTCAGCGTTCCGGCCAGGCCTCCCACACTCGACTGAAGGGCGCGGTCAGCTGCTGCCCGTCGTGGCCGATCCTGTGATGCCCCCCGACGTCGTTGCTGTAGCCGCTCGACCAGCCGAGCTCACTGCCGCTCCCGATGCGGTAGCCGACGATGATGCCGTCCTTCCCGGCGGCGATGCTCTCCTCGTAGCGGCCCGCGACGACGTCGAAGACGGTGCGCTCGAGGTCGTCCGCGAGGGCGGTCCACTCGTCGTCGCAGGCGTCGCAGCCGCAGACGGGGTAGTTGAAGCGGTGCAGTGCTCCGGCGTGGAGGAGGACGCCGGGGAAGACGGTCCAGACGATCGTCAGAGGTGCGGCGTCGACCGACCGCGGCGTCACGCGGACGGCGCGGGCGGCCCAGGAGATCTCCGCTTCGTCTCGTGAGGCCAGGGCCGGGTCGTCCTCGACCGTGACGTCGTAGGTGCGCTCGAGGTGCTCGAGCAGGGCGTCCGCGACGGTGTGCAGCGGCTGGAAACGCTCGAGATCTCTCGTGACGGAGTAGCTCTCGTCCGGAGGCGAATCACCCTGCCAGCGAGTGCCGTAGGGGATGGGTCGGCCGTCCTCGCCGATGAAGACGCGGTCCGCGACTGCCGGTCGGGCGTAGTCCGTCATGGACGAGAGGGTACGACGCGAGCCGTCCCGCCGTCAGGTCGGCGACTTCCTGCCGACGGGTGCCGCGCCACCCAGCCGCACGTCCCCCTCCGGATACGCGTCGTGCGAGAAGCACAGCCGCACGCCCTCCGCCTCCACACGCTCGAGCAACTCGGACGTCCGCTCGTGCGCCCGCGCGTCGTCGCTGATGAACCGCGGCAGCCGGCGCAGGCGCCCGGACCAGCCGAGGAACTCCCGCCCCCACGCCGCGTCGCCGGCCACCAGCACGCGCCCCTCGACGAGCGCCCCCAGGTGCCCGCGCGCATGCCCCGGGAGCGGCACCACGAGCAGCGACCCGTCGCCGAACAGGTCGAATCCGGTCAGCCCCTTGATCGTCGTCGCGGGCTGCTCGTCCGCCACGATCCCGGCCGCGAACCACGGCGGCAGCAGCGCGCGGAAGATCCCCTCGCGCACGCGGTTCCGCCGCACGGAGGCGACCTGGCCCGACGACAGCACGAACGTCGCGTCCGGGAACCAGCGCACGCCGCCCACGTGGTCCGGGTGCAGGTGCGTGAGCACCACGAACTCGACGTCGGCCGGGGTCAGGCCGAGGGCGAGCAGCCGCTGGTCGACGGTCTCGTCGTCCGGCACCGTCGCGGGCAGGATGCGCTCGTACAGCCGTCCGACGAGGCCCGTTCCGCGGAACGTCGGCGGGTAGCCCGTGTCCACGAGCACCCGCCGGCCGCTCGCGTGCGTGTAGAGGAAGACGTTCGAGGGGAAGACGCGGCGGGGGAGCCCCTTCCCGCGGAACACCCGGGACAGCGGGAAGACGGTGCTCCCGCACGCCATCACCTGCAGCGACGACTCAGCCACGCGTCGTCCTCAGGTGCTCGCCGACCCGGCGGATGCCCTCGGCCAGCGGCACGGTCGGCTCGTAGCCGAGCTCGGTCCGCGCCCGCGAGATGTCGAGGGTCTGCGCGTAGGCGAGGGTCGCCACGGTGTAGCGGGTGAACGGCGGCTCGCGGCCGGGCAGCAGCCGGTAGACCCGCTCCAGGATCTCGGCGAGCGCGGTCAGCACGCGCAGGTCCACCCGGATGAAGCGCGGCTCCTCGCCCATCGCGGCGAAGAAGCGCTCGAGGAGGTCGCCGAGCGGAGCGGGCTCGCCGTTGGTGATGTTGTAGACGCCGCCGTCGGCCACGGGAGCGTCGGCGGCGAGCACCAGCGCGTGCGCGGCGTTCTCGACGCAGGTGATGTCGACGGGGTTCCGACCGCCGTCGAAGAGGGGGATGCCGCGGCGGCGGCTCGCGGCGACGAAGCGGGGGAGGAGGCTGGGGTCGCCGACGCCGATCAGGCCGCGGGGGCGCAGGATCACGAGCTCGGGGATCCGGCCGGCGCGGTGCGCCTCCTGCAGCAGCCGCTCCGCCTCGATCTTGCTGCGGATGTAGAGGCTCATCCGGCTGCCGGCGTCGACCTCCTCCTCCCGCACCAGGTACTGGTGGCGCCGGGCGGAGTAGATGCTCGGCGAGGAGACGAAGACGAAGCGGCGGATCCCGCAGCGCTCGGCCAGCGCGATCATCGCCTCCGTCCCCGCGACGTTCGCGCGCTCGAACTCGCTCCACGTGCCCCACGGGCTCGACAGAGCGGCGGCGTGCACGAGCACGTCGGCCTCGACGTCCGTCGCGCCCAGCTCGGCGAGGTCGGCGCGGAGGACCGTGGCGCCCTCCTCCTCCAGCCGCGCCAGCGCCTCGGGGGCGCGACCGGTGGCGAGCACGTCGTCGCCCGCGGCCAGGAACTCGCGCACCGCGTAGCCGCCGAGGAAGCCCGTCGCCCCGGTGATCAGCACGCGGCGCCGGCGCTCAGCGGACATCGACGACCTCCAGCCCGCGCTTGCGGCCCCAGTACCAGAGCAGGATCCCCAGGTACCCGAGCGCCTTGCCCTTCCGGATCGACATCAGCACGACCGCGTCCTTGTCGAGCAGCGCCTCGCTCCGCCCGATCACCTGGCAGACCTTCAGGTGCAGCTCCAGGTCCTCGTCGGTGTCGTCGATGCTCGAGCGCGGGAAACCGTCGACCTGGAGGTACAGCGCGGCGTCGATCGCGAGGTTGCAGCCGGCGGCCATGAACATCCGGTACCGCTGGCCGGGGCGGCGGTAGAAGACGCCCGGGGCGTGCTCCATCAGGCGGATCAGCGCGGTGCCGAGCACGCCGTCGTACCAGCGGTAGACGGCTTCGTCCCGCCGCGGGGACAGGCGGCCGCCGACGAAGCGGGCGCCGCCGCGGAGGTCGGCCTTGAGGCGCGCCACCCAGTCGGCGCTCGGCAGGCAGTCGGCGTCCGTGCGGGCGACGGCCGTCGCGCCCTCGGCGATCGCGTGGCGGAAGCCGGTGTCGGAGGCGGCTCCCGTGCCCTTCTGCGCCTCGTCGATCACGGCGACCTGCCGCTCCGGGCACCGGCGGCGGAACTCCTCGATCACGGCGCGCGAGCCGTCGGTGCTGCCGTTGTCGACGAGCAGGAGGGTGAAGTCCGGATCGGTCTGGCGGGCGAGCGCGTCGAGGGCGCCGCCGAGCAGCTTCTCCTCGTCGAGGAAGGGCACGACCACCCAGAAACCGCGCGCGTCCATCCGTCCCCCGCTCCGGGACCATGGTGTCGGCGGGGGCCCGTGCCGTCAAACCGCGCCGAACAGTGCGCGCGGAGGTGCAGAGGCGCGCTATACAGGGATTCGCTCCGCACGTCCCGGGGCAGGAAGGGGCCCGCGTGCCCGACCTCCTCCCGCTCCGCGTCCTCGGCACGGGCGAAGCGCTGCCCGAGCGGATCGTCACGACCGCCGAGGTCGCCGCGCTCTGCGGCCTGCCCGCCGACGAGGCCGAGCGCCGCTCCGGCGTGCGCACCCGCCACTGGGTCACCGACGACGAGGACCCGCTGGAGCTCGGCCTGCTCGCCGCCCGTCGGGCGCTCGCGGCGGCCGGGCTCGACACGGTCGACGTGGTGCTCAACGCCTCGGGCACTCAGCTGCAGGCGATCCCGGACGGAGGCGCGCTGCTCGCGGCGGGACTCGGCCTCGACGACGTCTCGGCGTACAGCGTCGGCGCCACCTGCCTGTCGTTCCTCTTCGCTCTGCAGGAGGCGGGATTCCTCCTCGCCACGGGTCGCGCCGACACCGTGCTCATCGTCTCGACCGACTGCGGCAGCCGCGGCATCGACCCGGGCCAGCCCGAGAGCGCCCTGCTCTTCGGCGACGCGGCCGCCGCCGTCGTGATCGGACGCGCCGAGACTCCGGGGCAGGGCCTGGTCACCACGCACTTCCGCACCCGCCCGAGCGGTGTGCGCCACGCGGAGCTGCGCGGCTTCGGCTCGCGGATCCGGATCGAGGAGGCGCAGGACCGGCTCGCCGACTTCCGCTTCGACATGCAGGGCAAGGCGCTGCTCGTCGACGCGCTGCGGCACTTCCCGGCGTTCCTCGAGGAGGTGCGGCCCGGCCTCTCGACCGGGCTCCCCGGCATCGACCGCGTGGTCCCGCACCAGACCAGCGCGGCCGGGCTCGAGGGCATGGCCCGCCTCTGGGGCCGCGACCGGATGACGATCACGCTCGGCGAGGTCGGCAACACGATCGGCAGCGCGATCCCGCTGGCCCTGCACCGCTCGCGCGTGCGGCCGGGGGAGTCGGTGCTGCTGGTGGGCACGGGCGCGGGCACGCACTACGGCGCGGTGGTCCTGCAGGCGTGAGCGGTGGCAGCGCCTAGCCGAGGAGCGACAGGGCCGAGAGCCCGAGGAACGGCGCCATCACCACGAGGCAGACCGCGGCGGAGCGACCGAACCCGTGGGAGGAGTCCCGCCCGCCGACCAGACGGGCGAGCAGCCCTGTGACCAGCGGCGGGAGCAGGAACAGCAGCAGCCACGGAGCCAGGACCTCCGCGCGCGGCGCCGTCCAGTCGGGCTGGTCGTCGCGGTCGAGCGGAGGGAGCCGCACGAGGAGGAACGCGGCCGTGAGGACGATCGCGGGGAGAACCGACAGGCAGGTGAGCGTGATCGCGGTGAACCTCGCCCCGTCGTCCCGGGAGTACCGGGCACGGTCGGGGTCGGGCGCGGGCCCCCGATCGGTGTCCTCGTCCCAGCCCGGACTGCTGAATCGGATGCGTCCCATCAGGCGATCATGCCGTTCCGGAGCGGGGTCGCGTTGCGGCCGACGAGACCTCCGTCATCCCCGCCGCTCGACCAGCGCCCGCAGCGCATCGCGGACGAACCGGGCGCCGGCGACTCCGCCGTAGTGCGCCGCGAACCGCTCGTCGTCGACGTACATCTCGCCGAGCCCGAGCAGGTACTCGTCGCTCGGGCCGCCGGTCGCGTCGCGGGGCGTGCCCGGCACCTCGGCGAGCCAGGCGCGGTGCCGCTCGGCCAGCGCGAGCGCCTCCTCCCCGGTCGGACCCGCCCCGCTCGCCGCCGCGGCGGTCCACGCGTCGGCGAGGTCCGCCTGCCGCCGCTGCCACTGCTCGCGCTCCTCCGCGCTCATCGAGCGCCACCAGCGGTCGCCGCCGGCGTACGCCGGAGCACCCCAGCGGCGCTCCACTTCCTCGCGGTGCTCCGCGTGGTCGAACCCGTCGAACATCTCCTCGGCCATCGGCCCGTTCCCTTCTCTCATCGTGGTGATCGTCCCGGTGACCGCCCGGATGCGGCGGTCGAGCCGTCGGCGCTCCTCCTGGAGCACGTCGAGGTGCCGCTCGAGAGCGGCCACCGGCTCCGCGTCGCGCCGCAGGATCCGCCCGATCTCGGGCAGCCCGAGACCGAGGTCGCGCAGCAGCAGGATCCGCTGCAGCGTCACGAGCGCGGCGGCGTCGTAGTAGCGGTAGCCGTTCGCGCCCACCCGGCTCGGCGGCAGCAGCCCCTCGGCCCCGTAGTGCCGCAGCGTCCGGCTGGTCGTACCGGCCAGCCGCGCCACCTCGTGCACGGTCCACTCCTGCTCCACAGCGCCCTCCGTCTCCGCGTCGCCGGTGACTTCGGCGGCGATGGAAGCGACGGTACGGGTTGACGCAGCGTCAAGGTCAAGCGGCGGGGACGGATCCGCTAGCGGGCGCCGATCCTGCGCGTTCCCACCCGGAGGACGAGCTCGGTCACCGGCATCGCGGCGATCGAGCAGCAGGCGGCGGGCATCACGGTCAGCAGCGTGACGACGGCGTCCGTCCCGTCGCCCGCGTCGGTCCACGCCGCGATCGAGACCACGATCCAGGCGATCGCGAGGATGCAGACCGTAGAAGCGGTCCAGAGGACCGGCCAGGGCGCGCGACCCCGTCCCGCGGAGTAGGGGAGCCCGCCGACGGCCGCCGTCACGGCGGTCGCCAGAAGCGCTCGGGCCAGCGGGAGGAGCAGCTCGCCGGCGTCCCGGCCGGTGTCGAGGGAGGACAGGGCGAACAGGACCGAGGTCGTCGCGAGCGAGAGGACGCCGGCGACGGCGACGAGCGTCAGCAGGGTCCGGATCAGGAGCCTCACCGGTCGCGTCCGGCGAGGAACGCGCCGCGCTCCTCCAGCAGCCGCCGCAGGTGCCGGTCGAGCACCAGCCGCTCCGCGATCCGCCCGAGGACGCCGAGCGGGGCGGAGTACTCCAGCCGGTCGATCATCACGGAGCCGGAGCCGTCGGGCTCGAAGCGGTGCTCGTGCCGGAAGGTCGCGAAGGGCCCGCGGGTCTGCTCGTCGACGAAGGAGTGCGGGGCGTCGAACGCGGTGACGGTGCTGGTCAGCCGGAGCGGGACGCCGAAGTGCCGGGCGCTCCAGGTCACGTGCTCGCCGAGCCCGATCAGCCCGGTGGTCGTCCCGGACACCGCGCGCTCGCGAGCGCCGGCCTGCGAGCGCATGTGCAGGTCGATGTCGCGCGCCCGGTCGAACATCTCGGCGGCCGGGCGGGCGGAGCGGGTCACGACCTGGAGGAGCACGGTGTCGATCCTGCCCGCCGCGCCTGCAGCCGGCCGCGGACGCGCCGGTCCGCCCGCCTCACCAGCTCGTCACCACGGTCCGCGTGATCACCCACCCCTCGTCGCGGCGGACGAGGCGGCTCGTCAGCTGGAGCCGCCAGGTCGCGTGCAGGCGGCCGATGGTCGCCTCGGTGATGGTGCGGGAGGTGAGCACCGGGTGCGCGGCGCCGCCCGAGAGGGCGCTCTCGACGTGGTCGATCTCGTGGTACTCCTTGCGCGCCTCGTCGATGTCGGCGAGCCACTCCTCCCGCGACTGCACCAGGCCGGTCGGGTGCTCGATCACGAAGCGCTCGTCGAGCAGCGCCTCGAGCGCGGGCAGGTCCACCAGCTCCAGCGCATCGAAGAGGGCGGCGTGCACCGCGGTCGGGCCGTCGTCCTCCAGCTCGTCGCGCATGCCGGCGGTCCCGTCGCCGCTCATGCCGGCGGTCCCGTCGTCGCGCGGCGGACGAGCTGCGTCGGCAGCTGCACGTGCAGCGAGCGCGGCTCGCGCCCGGCCATCAGGGCGATCAGCATCTCGGCGGCGGTCGCTCCGAGCGTCTGCATCGGCTGGCGGACGGTGGTCAGCGGCGGATCGAAGCGGGCGGCCTCGGGCACGTCGTCGAAGCCGATCACCGACAGGTCATGCGGCACGGCGAGGCCCAGGTGCGCGGCGGTCTCGATGATCGCCAGCGCCGAGACGTCGTTGGCGGCGAAGACCGCGGTCGGGCGGTCGGGCAGCGACAGGAGCGAGGAGGCGGGCCGCCGGGCGGTGTCGCGGTGGTAGTTGCCCACCCGCAGCAGGCGCTCGTCGAAGGCGATGCCGGCCTCCGCCAGCGCCGCCCGGTAGCCGGCCTCCCGCAGCCGCGCCGAGCGCAGGTCGCCGCGGCCCGCGACGAAGCCGATGCGGCGGTGCCCGAGGGCGACGAGGTGGCGGGTGGCGAGCAGGGCGCCGCCGAAGTTGTCGGACTCGACGGTCGGCAGGTCGGCGCGGCCGGTGTGCGGGTCCACGGCGACGAGCGGGATGTCGGAGGGCGCGCTCACCACGCTCGGCGTCACCATGATCGCCCCGTCGATGAGGGTGCCGCTGAGCCGGCTGAGCGAGCGCCGCTCCCAGCCCTCCTGCTCGCCCTCGTGGGAGCCGGAGTAGGCGAGCAGGTCGAACCGCGACTCCGCCAGCACCGACCCCACGCCCTTCAGGATCTCGGCGCTGAACGGCTCGAACCCCGCGACGAGCACGCCGATCACGCCCGTGCGCCGGGAGCGCATGCTGCTCGCGACGAGGCTCGACTCGTAGCCGAGCTCGCGCACGACCTCGAGCACGCGGGTGGCGGTGGAGGGGGCGATGCCGTAGCGGCCGTTCACGGCCTTGGACACCGTCGCCACCGAGACGCCGGCGGCAGCGGCGACGTCGTGGATGGTCGGTCGGGTGGTCATGTGGCCGACTGTAACCCGTGCTTCGAAAACCATTTCGAAAACGTTTGACCACTTTCGCAAGCACTGCGGACACTGACTCCACCCGCGAAGGCGGGAACCCCCACGGCGCCGGTGCACCAGGCGGCGCCCTCGATGAAGAGAACGGTTGGACGATGAAGTTCAGGAAGATCGCAGTGGCGACAGCAGCCCTGCTCGGCACGGTCGCGGCCCTCACCGGCTGCTCGGCTCAGGACTCGGGATCGAGCGACGGCACCGTCGCGATGACCCTCTGGCAGAACTCGACCACGGGCCCCGGCCAGGAGTTCTGGGACAAGACGATCGCGGACTTCGAGGCCGCGAACCCCGGAGTGACCATCGAGTCGCAGGCCATCCAGAACGAGGACCTCGACGGCAAGCTCCAGACGGCGCTCAACTCGGGCGACGCCCCCGACGTCTTCCTCCAGCGCGGAGGCGGCAAGCTCGCCGCCATGGTCGCGGGCGGACAGCTGAAGGACCTCACCGACGGCATCTCGGACCAGGCGCGCAGCGAGATCCCCGAGGGCTCGTTCTCGGCGAACACGCTCGACGACAAGGTCTGGGCGATGCCGGTCGCCGTCCTCCCGGGCGGCCTGTTCTACAGCCAGGACGTCTTCACGGCGGCGGGAGTCACCGAGACGCCGAAGACCATCGACGAGCTCGACTCGGCGATCACGAAGATCAAGGGCAGCGGAGCCCAGGCCGTCGCGCTCGGCGCGAAGGACGCCTGGCCCGCCGCGCACTGGTACTACTTCTTCGCGCTGCGCGAGTGCAGCGCCGACACCATGGCCGAGGCGGCCGACACCAAGGACTTCTCGGACGACTGCTGGGTCCGCGCGGGCGAGGACCTGCAGGACTTCGCGGCGACCGAGCCGTTCAACGAGGGCTTCCTCACCACCGCCGCCCAGCAGGGCGCGGGCAGCTCGGCCGGACTCCTCGCCAACCACCAGGCGTCGATGGAGCTCATGGGCGCGTGGGACCCGGGCGTGATCGCCTCCCTCACCCCCGACGAGAAGCCGCTGCCCGACCTGGGCTGGTTCCCCTTCCCCGAGATCGACGGCGGCGACGGCGAGGCCGGCGCGATCATGGGCGGTGTCGACGGCTACTCCTGCTCCGCGGGCGCTCCCGACGAGTGCGTCGACTTCCTCAACTACCTGGCCACCTCCGACGTGCAGAAGGAGTACTACGCGGCCTTCAACGCGCCCCCGGTGAACACCGTGGCGCAGGAGGCGGTCACCGAGCCGTACCTGCAGCAGATCCTCGAGGCCTACAACTCGGCCCCGTACGTCTCGCAGTGGCTCGACACCGTCTACGGCCTCAACGTCGGCAACGCGCTGAACGTCGGAGTCGTCGACCTGCTGGCAGGCAAGAGCGACCCCGAGCAGCTGGTCGAGGCCGTCAACGCCGCCGCGGCGAAGGCCTAGCCACCATGGCACTCCGCGAGAGCCCGCTCCTCGGAGTGGATGAGCCCCGCGGGACCGCGCGCACCGGAGGCGTCACCTCGACGCCTCCGGTGCGCCGGCGCCGCCGCAGCGTGGGCTGGGCGGGGCGCTTCGAGATCGCGCTCCTGGTCGGCCCGGCGCTGATCGTCTTCCTCGCCTTCGTGATCTTCCCGGTCGTGATGGCGGCCTACTACGGCTTCTTCAGCTGGCAGGGCTACGGAGTGCCGACGGACTTCGTCGGCTTCCGCAACTACCTGACGATCCTGCAGGACCCCACCTTCCACGACGCCCTCGCGCACAACGGCATCATCGTGGTGCTCTCGCTCGTGCTCCAGGGGCCGGTCGCGATCCTCCTGGCGCTGCTGCTGAACCGCAAGCTGCGCGGGCAGTCGATCATCCGCGTCCTGATCTTCGTGCCGTACGTGATCTCGGAGGTCGTCGTCGGCACCGGCTGGAGCCTGATGCTCCAGACCAGCGGCGCGGTCAACGGCCTGCTCGAGAAGGTCGGCCTCGGCGCGCTGAAGCAGGACTGGCTCTCGGATCCGGCGATCGCGATCTGGACGCTGATGCTGATCATCACGTGGAAGTACATCGGCTTCGCCGTGATCCTCTTCCTCGCGGGTCTGCAGGGCATCCCCGAGGAGCTGTCCGAGGCCGCGGCCATCGACGGCGCCTCCTACTGGCAGGTGCAGCGGCGGATCACCCTGCCCCTGCTCGCGCCGACCCTGCGGATCTGGGCGTTCCTGTCGATCATCGGCGCACTGCAGCTGTTCGACCTCGTCTACATCATCTGGGGCCAGTACGTGTCCTCGACCGCGGGCACCTCGACCATGGCGATCTACCTGGTCACCAACGGCCGCAACGCCGGCAACTATGGGTACGGGAACGCCGTCGCGGTGGTCCTGTTCCTGATCTCGCTCGTGGTGGCGCTGCTCTACCAGCGCTTCGTGCTCCGGCGCGACACGGCGGGCGCACTGACGGGAGACAAGCGATGACCGGCACGACGATGACGGCCCCGCCGATCACTCCGGAGACCCCTCGGCCTCTCGCGGTGAAGCGGCGTCGTCAGCCCCTGGGCCGCGGCACGACGATCGCCTACGTCGTGGCGATCGTCGTGATCGCGCTGATGCTCGCCCCGGTGGCGTACATCATCCTCGGCGGCTTCCGCACGAACGCGCAGATCACCACCGACCCGGCGGGCCTGCCCTCGCCGTGGAACGTGCAGAACTACCTCGACGTGATCACCGGCGGAGTCTTCTGGCAGGAGGTCGGCAACTCCACCATCGCCGGCCTCGCGACGACGCTCGGCGTGGTCGTGCTCGGCCTGATGGCGAGCTACGTCCTGGCCCGCTACGACTTCACCGGGCGCGGCGTGTTCTACGCGCTCTTCGCCGCCGGCCTGATGTTCCCGATGACTGTGGCGATCACTCCTCTCTACCTGGTGATCAAGAGCCTCGGCCTGATGAACTCGCTCGCCGGAGTGGTGCTGCCGCAGATCGCGTTCGGCCTGCCGACGACGATCATCATCCTGGTGCCGTTCCTCCGCGCGATCCCGGACGAGATCCAGGAGGCGGCCTTCATCGACGGCTGCAGCCGGATCGGCTTCTTCTTCCGGATGGTCGTGCGCCTGGCGATGCCCGGCGTGATCACCACGGGGATCCTCGCGTTCATCGCGAGCTGGAACAGCTACCTGCTGCCCCTGTTCATCCTCAACAACGAGTCCACCTTCACGCTCCCGCTCGGAGTGCAGGCGTTCTCGTCGCAGTACTCGGTCGACACGGCGAAGGTGCTGGCCTTCGTGTCGCTGTCGATGATCCCGGCGCTGATCTTCTTCAGCGTCTTCGAGCGCCGCATCGTCGGCGGGCTGACGGGGGCGGTGAAGGGATGAGCGGATCGCTCCGCCCGTCCGCCGCGTCCCCCGTCCCGTCCGCACCCGTCGCCCCACCCGCAGAGAGGGTCGCACCGTGACCGCACCGCACGCACCAGAGGACCCCCAGGCTCCGTCCGCCCGCACCACCGAGCTGCTGGGCCGGATGACGCTGGAGGAGAAGCTCTCCCAGCTGGTCGGCTACTGGGTCGACCAGGGCGGCGAGGTCGTCGCCCCGCTCGCCGGCGAGATGGCCACCTCGACCGGGTACGCCGAGGCGACCCGCGAGGGGATCGGCCAGCTGACCCGCGTCTACGGCACGCGCCCCGTCGATCCGCTCGAGCGCGCTCAGTGGCTGTGGGCGGAGCAGCGCCGGCTCGTCGAGGAGACGCGGCTGGGCATCCCGGCGATCGTCCACGAGGAGTGCCTGACCGGGCTCGCCGCCTGGCAGGCCGCGACGTTCCCGACTCCGCTCGCCTGGGGCGCCTCCTTCGACCCGGAGCTCGTGGCCGAGCTCGGCGCCGTGATCGGCGGCTCGATGCGCGAGCTCGGGATCCACCAGGGCCTGGCGCCCGTGCTCGACGTGATCCGCGACCCCCGCTGGGGCCGGGTCGACGAGTGCATCGCCGAGGACCCGTACGTGGTCGGCACGATCGGCACCGCGTACGTGCAGGGGCTGCAGTCCACCGGCGTCGACGCGACGCTGAAGCACTTCATCGGCTACTCCGCCTCCCGCGGCGGCCGCAACCACGCGCCGGTGCACGCCGGACCGCGCGAGATCGCGGACGTGCTGCTGCCGCCGTTCGAGATGGCGATCCGCGACGGGGGCGCCCGCTCGGTGATGAACTCCTACGCCGAGATCGACGGGGACCCGGTCGGAGCGACGCCCACCTACCTCACGGGCGTGCTGCGCGAGCGCTGGGGCTTCGACGGCGTGGTCGTCGCCGACTACTTCTCGGTCGCGTTCCTCCACCTCATGCACGCGGTCGCCGCCGATCTGGGCGAGGCGGCCGAGCTGGCGCTCGCCGCGGGGATCGACGTGGAGCTTCCCACGGGCGACGCGTTCCTCGCGCCGCTGGCCGCGCGGATCCGGGCCGGGGAGGCCGACGAGGCGCTCGTCGACCGGGCCGTGCTGCGGGTGCTCGCGCAGAAGGAGCGGCTCGGACTGCTCGACGCGCGCTTCGACGACGCCCCCGAGTCGATCGACCTCGACTCGCCGGCCCACCGCGACATCGCCCGCCGCCTGGCCGAGGAGTCGGTGGTGCTGCTCGCCAACGACGGCGTCCTGCCGCTCGCTGCGCCGCACCGCCTCGCGCTGATCGGCCCCAACGCCGACAGCGCGCCCGCGCTCATGGGCTGCTACTCCTTCGCCAACCACGTGCTGGCGCACCACCCGGGCGTGCCGCTGGGCTTCGAGATCCCGACGGTCGCGGACGCGCTGGCCGACGAGTTCGGCTCGGCCGAGCTGCTGCTCGCCGAGGGCTGCTCGGTCGAGGGGGACGACGACTCCGGGATCGCCGAGGCGGTCCGGGCGGCCGCCGACTCCGATGTGGCGATCGTGGTCGTCGGCGACCGGGCGGGCCTGTTCGGCCGCGGCACGGTCGGCGAGGGCAACGACGTCGAGAGCCTCGAGCTCCCGGGCCGCCAGCGCGAGCTGGTCGAGGCCGTCGTGGCGACGGGGACCCCGGTCGTGCTCGTGCTGCTGACCGGCCGCCCCTATGCCGTGGGCTGGGCGCTCGACGGGCCGTCGGCTCCCGCCGCCGTGCTGCAGGCGTTCTTCCCGGGGGAGGAGGGCGCCGGCGCGATCGCGGGCGTCGTCTCGGGACGGGTCGACCCCTCCGGCCACCTGCCGGTCTCGCTGCCGCGCTCGGCCGGGGCGCAGCCGTTCTCGTACCTGCACCCGATCCTCGGCGGGCCGTCGGACGTGACCTCCGCCGACAGCACGCCGGTGCGGCCGTTCGGCCACGGGCTCTCGTACACGCACTTCGCCCGGACGGAGCTGGCGGCCGAGGAGTCCGCCCCGACGGACGGCTCCTTCACGGCGACCGTGCGCGTCCGCAACACGGGCGAGCGGGCGGGCACCGACCTGGTGCAGCTGTACGCCCGCGACGTGTTCGCGAGCGTGACCCGGCCGGTGGCGCAGCTGCTCGGCTACGCGCGGGTCGCGCTCGAGCCCGGCGAGGAGGCGGAGGTCCGCTTCGAGGTCCCGGCCGCGCGCCTGGCCTTCACCGGACGCGAGGGCGTGCGGATCGTCGAGCCCGGCCGCGTCGAGCTGTGGGTGGGCCCGGACTGCGCGACGCGCGAGACGGAGACGGCGCTCGAGCTGGTCGGCCCGGCCGCCGCTGTCGACGCCTCCTCGCAGCGCCTCGTCGGCACGCGGGTCCAGCGGGCGGGAGCGGGCGTCCCGGCCTGACCCGTGCACAACGCTGGAAGGATCGCTCCGGCGGGCCGTGGATCCGCGGATCCCGGTGCCCGCGGGGCGATCCTTCCTGCGGTCTGAGCACGGCGCGGCTCCGGCACCGCTCTGGCGCGGCTCGGACGGGCGCGGCAGGCTGGGGGGATGAGCGACGACGCGAAGCAGACCCTCCTCCGCTACCTGCAGGAGGGGCGCGACGCCCTGCTGCAGAAGCTCGACGGGCTCGACGAGTACGACGTGCGGCGGCCGCTGGTCGCGACGGGCACGAACCTGCTCGGCCTGGTGAAGCACGTGGCGGGCACCGAGGCGGGCTACCTCGGCGCCGTGTTCGGGCGGCCGTTCCCGGAGCCGATGCCGTGGATGGAGGACGAGTCGGAGCCGAACTCGGACATGTGGGCGACGGCCGACGAGTCCCCGGCCGACGTCGTCGCGCTGTACCGCCGCGTGTGGGCCCACTCCGACGCGACGGTCGCGGCCCTCCCGCTCGACGCTCCCGGGCAGGTCCCCTGGTGGACGAACCGCGACGTGACGCTGCACCGGATCCTCGTCCACATCACCACGGAGACGCACCGGCACGCCGGCCACGCCGACATCGTCCGCGAGCTGATCGACGGGCGGGTCGGACTCCGGACGCCCGGCGACAACCTCCCGCCGGTGCCGGAGGAGTGGTGGCCGGAGTACCGGGAGCGCCTCGAGTCGCTGGCGCGCGCCGTCCGCGACCGGGGCTGACGTGCCGGCGTCCGTCGGCACCGCGGTCACGCCGGCCCGCGCGGCGCGGCTGCTCGACGAGCTCGATGCCGCGACGGAGGCGGCGCTCGACGTGGCCCTGGGCGGTCGCGGTCGGGGCCGGGCCGCCTTGCAGCGGCGCCGCGACGGGGCGTCGCCGGAGGAGCGGAGGCAGCGGGCCGCGCTCGAGCGCCGGGCGTTCAGCGCGGAGGCGGACCCCGCGGCGCTCGAGGAGCTGGCACTGCTGCGCGCGCAGCTCCGCGAGCGGGAGGAGGCGCTCGACGCCGCGGTCGCGGGACTGGCCGCGTCCGTCGGGCCCGCAGCGGCCGAGGGCCGGATCGGCCGCGGGACGGCGAGCGGCCGGACCGGTGGGGACGAGACCGGCGAGACCACCGGAGGCGACGACGCCGACTCCCGCACCTCCGTCACGCCCCGCCCGCGCCGCCGCCTCGGGGTGATCGCCGCGCTCGTCGCCGTGCTCGGGCTCGCCGCCCTCGGCACGGCCGCCTCCGTCGCGCTGGCCCCTCGCCCGTCGCTGGAGGTCTTCACCGAGCCCTGGGCCGTCCCCGACGACGTCGCCACGCGCCCGCTGTCGACCCTCGCGAGCCTCCGCGTCTTTCACTGGGGGCCGACGCGCTACCTGGGCAGCATCGCCGGAGTCGACTACTTCGCCACCCTCAGCCTCGACTCCTTCTCGGCCGCGGAGCTCGCCGACGAGTCCGTCTGCCTCTACGGGCTCGCGCGCTCCGACGGCGACGTCGTCGTCACGGACTGCGCGGCGACCGCGGACTTCGTCGCGAGCGGCATGGCCCTCTCGCCCGACGACTACCAGGGCGACGCGGGCGGCGCCGGAGTCGCCTGGGGTCCGACCGGAGGGATCCGCTCGGCCGGCTGAGGCGGCGGGCCCGACTCCACCGGGCTCGCCCGCCGTCCCCGATCAGCCCCCCGTCCGAGAGCGACGGCACCACGACCAGGTCCGACTTCCCCACGTTCGCCAGCGCCTGCGCGTACTCGACGACCGCCGAGCACACCTCGTC
>NZ_PSVI01000119.1:0-950 GCF_002931415.1 Rathayibacter sp. AY1E8 | reverse complement strand
TGGAGACGCTGACATCTCCCTCGGCGACGGCCGGACGCTCGCGCAGCTGCGGGCCGACGCGCTCGTCGATCTGCTCATCGACGGCGACATCTCCGCAGACGGATCCTCGGGAGAAGGAGCGAGCGCCGTCCGTGCCTCGGGCTCCGGAATCCACGCCTCGGTCTCCGGAGTCCGCGCCGACGTGCGCCTCACCCTGGCCGCCAGCACCGCCGTCGGCCTCGACGACGCGCCGGCCGAACTCGACGGCTACGGTCTCGTCCCCGCCGACGTCGCCCGGGAGCTCGTCCGCACGGCGGCCACCTTCACGCGGGTGCTGACCGATCCGGACACGGGAGTGGTGACGTCGGTCGGCAGGACCCTCCGCGTCCCGCCCCCTCGGATGCGCCTCCAGCTGCAGCTGCGCGACCGGACCTGCCGGTTCCCCGGCTGCACCCGCTCGTCCTCGACGGCCGAGGCCGACCACACCCTCGAGTGGCGGAACGGAGGCGAGACCGCCCTCGGCAACCTGGCCTCGCTCTGCGTCGCGCACCACCACGTCCGCCACGGCGACCGCTGGACCTACGCCCTCCATCCGGACGGCACCGTCGTCTGGACGACCCCCACCGGCCGTCGGATCACCGACCGACCGCGGGCGCTGCCCGGAGCTCCGCTGCCGCCCACGCGACGACCGACGCCGCAGTCGGCGCAAGAACCGGAGCCGGAGCCGGAGCCGGAGCAGCAGCCGCACCCGCTGTCACCACGATCCTCGTCATCGCAGCTGAGGTCATCGCGACCGTCGTCACCTCGACCGTCGCCATCGGTGCTGTCGCCGACGCGGCCGCGGTTCGTGGACGCGCCTCCGCCGTTCTGATCCGCAGCCCGACATGCCGGGCGATTCGACACTCCGTCGGCCGCGAGGCGGTGAATCGCCGTGCCTGGACACGCCCAGGCGCCCTCGCGCTCTCTCACCT
>NZ_PSVI01000117.1:0-1035 GCF_002931415.1 Rathayibacter sp. AY1E8 | reverse complement strand
CCAGCCGCAGGGTCTCGACCAGCCCGATCCGCTTCGCGAGCGGCGTGGTGAAGGTGAGGGGGTCGTCGTGGAAACGCTGCCAGACCTCCGGGTCGCGGGGGTCGCTCGTCAAGGGAAAAGGTAGCGAGGCACCGTAGCGAGCAGGGCGCCCGCCGATGGATCGTGAGTATCTTCTCAGTTCTCATCGCGTCCCTCGCGCCCAGCGGCCGGAGCGCCACACTGGTCACCATGACCGGCGCCGCTGTCGACAGGACCTTCCAGGACGCCTCCGGCGTCGTCATCCACTACCGCTGGTGGCCGCACCCCTCGCCCCGCGCGATCGTGCAGCTGGCCCACGGGGTCGGCGAGCACTCGGGGCGCTACGTCGAGCTGGCGGAGGCGCTGGTCGCCGCCGGGTACGCGGTCGCGGCGGACGACCACCGCGGGCACGGCCGGACCGGCCTCGAGCAGCACGGCGGCGACTCCTCCCGGCTCGGACTGCTGGGGCCGGGCGGCCTGCGCGCGACCGAGGCGGCGATCCTCCGGCTGACGGAGCTGCTCGCGGAGGAGAGCCCGGGAGTGCCGATCGTGCTGCTCGGCCACTCCTGGGGGTCGCTCATGGCGCAGCGGATCGTCGACCACCACTCCGGCGCCTACGCCGCGCTCGTGCTGAGCGGCACGGCCTACCGCCTCCCGGGGCACATGAACGCGGGCGACCTGGCGAAGCGGCACCGCGTCGCCGGCGGTCTCGGCCTCGAGTGGCTCTCCCGCGACCCGGAGGTCTGGCAGCGTTTCCACGACGACCCCCTCACCTTCACCACGCCGCTCGCGAAGCGGATCGGGCTGGTCGAGACCCTGCGGCTGGTCGGCCGCCCGAAGCGCGGGCCCGAGCATCCGCTGCCCCTGCTGCTGGTCGTGGGCGCCGACGACACCCTCGGCGGCGAGCGGTCGGTGCGCGCGCTCGCCCAGGCCTACCGGCGGCGGGCCGGGTACACGGACGTCTCGGTGCGGGTGTACCCGGAGGCGCGGCACGAGCTGTTCCAGGAGCTCAACCGG
>NZ_PSVI01000116.1:0-1084 GCF_002931415.1 Rathayibacter sp. AY1E8 | reverse complement strand
CGGGGGCGGCGCGCTCCTCTACCTCTGGCTCTGGGCCCTGGTGCCCCTCGCGCCGCTCGACTCGCGCGACGCGGATCCGGCCGTCCGCCCCTCCGCTCCGGCCTACCCCGCACCCGACCCCGGCCTGCAGGACGAGCGCCCCTCGTCCCCCGAGGCCGTCGCCGAGTGGCGCGAGCGCCAGGAGGCCTGGCGGGCCGAGCGGGAGGCGTTCCGCGCCCAGCAGAGCGCGTCGGCCCGCGAGACGGCCCGCGCCCGGGCGGAGGAGGCGCGAGTCGCCGCCGCCGCCGTCACCGCCGCGCGCCTGGAGCGCCAGCGCCTCCGACGCGCCGCGAACCCCCGGCTGCGGGCGAGCCTCACGCTGCTCGCCCTGGGCGCCGCCGCACTGACCGGCGCACTGGTCTCGCTCACCGCCTCCGGGCCGACGGCCCTCGTCGTCGGAGCCGCCTCGGCCGCGCTCGTGCTCGCCGTGGTGATCGTGCTCGCCGGCCTGTTCCGGAGGCGCGCGATCGCGCTGGTCGCCCTCGCGACGGTCGCGCTGGTCACGGCCGCCTGCGCCGCCGTGCTGCCGACCGACCGCGAGCTGCTCCCCGTGCTGGGCACCTACGGCTTCTCGAGCGCCGCTCCCGGCCGCTACGCGACGCTCGCGGCGAGCGACCTGCGCGTCACGGTCGCACCCGGCTACGAGACCTCCGGCGAGCCGCTGGACCTCTGGATCGGCTACGGGCACGTGTCCGTCGCCACGATGGCGGGAACGGCGGTCCGCCTCGAGGCGACCACGGAGGACACCGAGCTCCTCGTTCTGGACGCCGACGGAGGCGCGATCGACGCGCCCCGCGAGGTCCGCACCGCCGACGGCCGTCAGCTGTGGACGCAGACCTTCGGCGATCCCGAGGCCGAGCCGTTCGTGGTCCGCATCGCCCAGGAGGGCGGGTCGATCCGCGTCCAGGACTCAACACCGGGCGCCGACTCCGGCACCACTGCGCCGGACGCCGACGCCGGCCGCCGAGATCAGCACCAGCACGAGCGACAGGCCGGTGATGGTGGTCAGATTCCGGCGGAAGTCGATGAACGGGACGCTGAGCGC
>NZ_PSVI01000115.1:0-1112 GCF_002931415.1 Rathayibacter sp. AY1E8 | reverse complement strand
CGGCGGCCGCGAGCACGAGCACGAGGACAGCCGCGGGGTGCGGCTCCCCGAGCAGGAGCAGCGCGGCCAGCGCGGCCCAGGCGAGGGCGCCTCCGGCGGCGACGGGGCCGAGGTGCGGGGTGGCGGCGGGTGCAGTGGCGGTCATGGTCCGTCCTCTCGTCGTGGTCCTCCGAGCCTCGCGGAGGGCCGTCGGCGGCACCAGATCAGCATCCGGGCACGGCAGCATCCGGACATGCGGCGGACCCCCCGGCTCCGCGCGGGCCGGAGGGTCGGGGGACCACCGGACGCCCGGGCAGGCTCCGGCCGTGGCAGCATCCGGTCAGCCGGCCTCGCGCAGCCTCCCGCCGGCGGGGTGGAGGCTGCGCCGCGCACGGCGCGACGGCGGAGTCGTGGGTGTCGTCGGCTCCTGCTCTCCGGGCGCCCGCTCTTCCCGGGGCGGTGCCCGCGGTCGTAGGCTCGCGCTCATCCGCAACGGGAGGGGCCGACGATGACCGCCACGAGAGAGACGTCCGCCCCGCCCGAGCTCAAGCGGGTGCTCGGCCCCAAGCTGCTGCTGCTGTTCGTGGTCGGCGACATCCTCGGGACCGGGATCTACGCCCTCACCGGGCAGGTCGCGGCCGAGGTGGGCGGGGCCGCGTGGCTCCCCTTCGTGATCGCGTTCGTCGTCGCCACGCTCACCGCCTGCTCCTACCTGGAGCTGGTGACGAAGTACCCGCAGGCGGCGGGCGCCGCGCTCTACGCGCACAAGGCGTTCGGGATCCACTTCGTCACGTTCCTCGTCTGCTTCACCGTGATGGCGAGCGGGATCACCTCGGCCTCCGCCGCCTCGGGCGCCTTCGCGAGCAACTTCGCGATCGGCTTCGGGCTCGGGGACGGCGCGGGGACGCGGCTGAGCATCGCGCTGGTGTTCATGGTCTGCATCGCCCTGGTGAACCTGCGGGGCGTCGCCGAGAGCGTCGGGCTGAACGTGGTGCTCACCCTGATCGAGCTCTCGGGCCTGCTGCTGGTGATCTTCGTGTGCTTCTTCGCGGTGTTCGGCGGGCAGGCCGACTTCTCGCGGGTGGTCGCGTTCGAGGCGCCGGAGGACAAGTCGCTGCTGCTCGCGGTGAGCA
>NZ_PSVI01000114.1:0-1123 GCF_002931415.1 Rathayibacter sp. AY1E8 | reverse complement strand
CCGTCGGTCTGCCAGCGGAGGCCCCACGTGCCCTCCAGGCCCTCGAGGGCGGGCTTCGCGGGGAGGCGGTCGGCGAGGGTCATGATGCTCCGGTTCGCTATGGGCGGCACCGTGTCGGTGGTGATGGTGCCTGGATGGGGGCTCCGGGGCGAGTCGCCCGCCGGCCGCGACGATTCTACCGGAGCGGCGGGAGCCGGGTCAGTCGACGACTGGGGTGAAGCCGGGTCAGTCGACGACGGGGGTGAAGCCGGCGCGGACGGGCGCGAGCGCCTCGTCGAGATAGGGCACGAGCTCGCCGCGGGTGGGGCCCGCCGCGGCCCACGCCTGCACGGCCGCCACCGCGGCTCCGACACTCGCGTAGGCGATGGCGCGCGAGAGGTGCGAGGGCAGCGGGCGCGCGCTCCGCTCCTCCACGAAGCGGGCGATGACGGCCGCCTGCCGGGCGAGGCGGCCGAGGGCCGACGCCTGCAGCTCGTGGACGCTGCCGATCATCTCGGACTGGGTGAGCACCCACGGCACCGTCGCGGGTCCGAAGCCGGAGCCGATCGCGAGCAGCGCGTCGCCGAGCGCGTCCATCACCGGCGCCTCTGCCGCCGTCTCGGCCAGCGCCTCCGGGAGCTCGGCCAGCCGGTCGTCGACCAGCACCCAGAAGACGTCACTCTTGGACTCGAAGTAGTTGAAGAAGGTGTTGCGCGAGACCCCCGCCCGCTGGGCGATCTGCTCGATCGTCGTGCCCGCGTAGCTCTGCTCGACGAAGAGGTCCAGTGCGGCGTCCTCGAGCATGGAGCGCGACGACGCGCGGGGCCGTCCGCGCTGCACTCCTCGCACCATGAACCGCTCCTGCTCCGCTTCCCCCGACGCGCTAGGATAGCGCCGGACGACTTCGACCCGGCCATCACCGGTGAGTCTCCGGAAGAACGGCGCCGGCTCCGGCCTGCGCCCGGTAGACCCGGACGGGTGCGGCCCGTGACAGCCGATCGAGTGGGAACGCGTCAGCGGGCACTCCTCCGGGAGCGACCAGCCGACCGGTCCAAGCGAGGTGGTACCGCGACCCGGCCCGGGGTCTGAGATCCGGGCGGGCCGTCCTCGTGCAGACCAGCAGCACTGCCAGGAGACCGCACGT
>NZ_PSVI01000113.1:0-1126 GCF_002931415.1 Rathayibacter sp. AY1E8 | reverse complement strand
GGAGGCGGAGCGAGCCCGTCCGCAGCGCGCCCGGCTGGGCGCGGCTCACGCCTCCACCCGGTAGCCGAGGCCGCGGACGGTGTGCACGAGCCGGTCGCCGTGCGCCTCCATCTTCTTGCGGAGGGAGCTGAGGTGCACCTCGACGAGGTTCGGGTCGACGTGGTCGTAGCCCCAGACCTGCGTGAGGATCTGGGTCTTGGTGAGGGTGCGGCCGCGGTTCCCGGCGAGGAAGGCGAGGAGGCGGAACTCGGTCGCGGTGAGGTCGAGGGCGATGCCGCCGCGGCGGGCGCGGCCCGACTCCGGGTCGACGACGAGGTCGCCGATCTCGACGACGGACGGGATGCGGCCGCGGCGGCGCAGCACGGCGGTCACGCGCTTGACGAGCTCGGCGAGCACGAACGGCTTCACCACGTAGTCGTCGACGCCCTCGTCGAAGCCGCGGAGGCGGTCGTCGACGGCGTCGCGGGCGGTGAGCATGATCACCGCCGCGTCGCTGCTGCGGCGGATCCGCTCGGCGAGCACGATGCCGCTCGGGCCGGGGAGCATCCAGTCGAGGATCACCAGGTCCGGAGCGAAGGTGCTCAGCTCGCGGGCGAGGTTCTCGCCGGAGACGAGACCGCGGACCGTGAAGCGCTCGCTGCGCAGCGCGGTCTCGACGGAGGAGCGGATGGCGTCGTCGTCCTCGATGAGGAGCACACGGGCGGAGGAGGGCATGTGCTCGAACCTAGGGGCCGCGGATCGGGGCGCACCCGGCGTCTGCTGTGGAGGGTCTGTTCTTAAGTCCGGCTTCAGATTCGCCTTCGAATCTGAGATGGAACCGGCCGCAACCGATCCCGAACGGGGTCGGCACCGGGCCGGAACGAGGAGACACCCATGACCGAGTCGACCACCCCCGCCGAGAAGGGCTCGAGCTTCGGGCCGCGCCGTCCGAAGAAGCGCGCCCTGACCATCGGCATCGCCGTCGGCGCCCTCGGACTCGTCGCGCTCGGCTCGACCGCCGCGTTCGCCGCGACGCCGTCGAGCACGCCGACCTCCAGCGCCACACCGCTGCACTCCACCTCCACCGACGCTCCGTCCACCGATGCGCCGTCCACCGGTGCGCCGTCGACCGATGCGCCCGCCGAGG
>NZ_PSVI01000112.1:0-1296 GCF_002931415.1 Rathayibacter sp. AY1E8 | reverse complement strand
CATCCGTGCACGCTCGCCCTCAGGGCCGAGCTGACCGCCGAATCGCGTTCCAGCGATTCGCCGTAGCGGTACGCTCCCCGCTCCACGACACGCCCCCACCTCGTACAGCCGACCGTAGAGCGGATGACGACGAAGGACGAATCCGCTCCATCGAGCACCGCCGAGCTCACCGCCGAATCGCGTTCCAGCGATTCGCCGTAGCGGTACGCTCCCCGCTCCACGAAACGCGCCCCTCGGAAAGCCGACCGCGGAGCGGATGACGACGAAGGAGGAATCCGCTCAATCCAAGAGCAGCGCCGGTTCCTCCAGCACGCTGGCGACGTCGGCGACGAAGCGGCTGACCACGTCGCCGTCGACGACGCGGTGGTCGAAGGAGCCGCCGACCGTGGTGACGAAGCGGGGGCGGACCTCGCCGTCGACGACCCAGGGCTTCTGCTTGATCGTGCCGAGGGCGATGATCGCGACTTCGCCGGGGTTGAGGATCGGGGTGCCCGTGTCCATCCCGAAGACGCCGATGTTGGTGATGGTGATGGTGCCGTTCTGCATGTCGGCGGCGGTGGTCTTGCCGTCGCGGGCGTCGAGGGTGAGCTTCTCGAGGGCCTGGGCCAGTTCGAGGAGGCTCATCGACTGGGCGTCCTTGACGTTGGGGACGAGCAGTCCGCGCGGGGTGGCCGCGGCGATGCCGAGGTTGACGTAGTGGCGGACGACGATCTCGGTGTCGGTCCAGGCGGAGTTGACGGTGGGGTTGCGGCGGACGGCCCAGATGATGGCCTTGGCCATGATGAGCAGCGGCGAGACCTTGACGCCGGCGAAGTCGGGCGAGTTCTTGAGGCGCTTGACGAACTCCATGGTGCGGGTCGCGTCGACGTCGACGAAGACGCTGACGTGGGGCGCGGTGAACGCGCTCGTCGACATCGCGGCGGCGATCGCCTTGCGGACGCCGCGCACGGGGATGCGCTCCTCGCGGTCGTCGCCCCAGGCGGGGGTCTGGATGTTGCGGAAGACGCTGGCCTGGGAGGCGTGGCGGATGACGTCGTCGCGGGTGACCTCGCCGGCGAGGCCGGTGGCCTGCACCTCGAGGAGGTCGACGTCGAGGTCCTTCGCGAGCTTGCGGATCGGCGGCTTCGCGATGACGGGGAGCGCGGCGGCGGCCGGCACGGAGGCGGGCCGGGCCGGGGCCGTCGGGCGGGCGGCGGGCGCGGCGGCCGAGGCGGTGGCGGCCGGTCGGCGGCGGCGGGTCTGGACGTGTCCGCCGGCGGTGCCGTAGCCGACGAGCGCGGCTCCGGAGCCCTCGCC
>NZ_PSVI01000111.1:0-1422 GCF_002931415.1 Rathayibacter sp. AY1E8 | reverse complement strand
TCAAACCCGATCGCCGCTTCGAGCGCCCACTGACCGATCCCCGTATCTAACGGTTCCTGCGATCGCTCCGTGTCGCCGTCGGCAACGTGTGGCTCCACGGCGGCCCCTGACAGCGTTCTCCCACCACTGCACGGCGAACGGCGGACTAAAGATCTGGCGTCAGCGGGCGAAGGTGCGCCCGTAGACCGCCACGTCCAGTCGTTTGTCCCCTAGAGGCAGCGCGCTGGTGAGGACGCCTTCCCGGGTGAACCCGAGCCGCTCAGCAACGCGCCAGCTGCGCACGTTCTCGACCGCCGTTCGTATCTCGACTCGACGGATTCCGCGGGCTGGGACCTCAGTCAGCAGCGCGGTGCAGGCGCGAGTCACGGCACCGCGACCCTCGGTGGCGGCGTCGATCCAGTACCCGAGTTCCGCTGTCTGCGTGTAGGAGTTCATTCGAAGAGACGCTGAACCGATGATGGAATCGCCCGACATGATGACGGTCGGCAACACGGATTCTGCGATGAAGTCCGACAGCTGAGCACGAGTGAAGGCAGCAGTGCCATCGAGAGTTTGGTCGTAGAAGGCCCATGGCTCCCACTGCCTTAGACGCTCAAGATTGGCCACCGTCAGAGCGTGCATCTCCTCGACGGTGTCGAGGGTGCGTAGCGCGAGTCGGAATCCATCGCCGAGTTCGTGAGTGAAACGCATGCAATCAGCATCTCGTACACGGGCTGGTCCGTGCAGGAGCCCGGTCCTCCAAGGCTCGACAACCAGTCCCCTATCGGGACGATCGAGATAGGCGCGCTGTGGGACGGCCCCGGCCACGACCCCCTCGGAGGTCCCCGTCGACGCTCAAACGAAAGTAGGGCGCCTTGACGTCGTCATTGAGACTCCTGCTCGTGCGGTTGGTGGGTCCCGTCGGCGTCGACGGGTTCTCGTTCGCGGCCTCGGCCGCGGGGGTGTCGGTGGGGGGTGTCTCGATGCCCCAGGACGCCAGAGCGTCGCGGCGGGAGACCTCGACCGGCGGCTCGGACAGCGCTCTGCGCTGTTCGAGCTCGGCGCGTGTGACGGTGAGGTCCTGGACGCGGCACTCGTCGCCGTAGGCGAGGCGGTAGAGCCGGTCGGCCTCGTTCTCCAGCCAGTCGACTTCGCCTTGCCGGTCGGCTTGTCCGGCGAGGTACCCGGCCCGGTAGTCGTCACCGGTGATGTTCGGGCCGGTCATGCGGCGTGCTTCTCGATGAGGTCGGGGCGGAACCCCGACCAGTGGTCCTGGTCGCTCGCGACGACCACGGGGGCGGCGGAGTAGCCCAGCTCCTCCGTGACGTACGCGAGCGCTGCGGGGTTGGTGGTGATGTCGACGGTGGTGTACTCGATGCCCTTCTTCTCGAGCACCCGGTAGGTCATGGTGCACTGCACGCATGACGGTTTCGATTAGACGGT
>NZ_PSVI01000110.1:0-1870 GCF_002931415.1 Rathayibacter sp. AY1E8 | reverse complement strand
GCCCCACCCCCTGCACCACCCCGCCACTCGGGAGCCGGGACGCTCCTGAGGCGTCCCGGCTCCCGAGTGGCGGGGTGGTGCAGGGGGTGGGGCTGGTGATCCGGGATCAGGAGGCGGCGATCGCCTCGGTGACCGCGGAGCGGGCGTCGGCGGCGCTGTCGGCGGCGAGAGCGAGCTCCGCGTACCGCTTGGCGTCCTCGAGGGTGTGCTCGGCCAGCTCGGCGCGGACGTCGGCGAGAGCCGACGGCGACATCGAGAGGGTGGTGGCGCCGAGGCCGACGAGGACCACGGCGAGCAGCGGGTCGGCGGCGGCTTCTCCGCAGATCCCGACGGGCTTGCCCAGCGCCGCTCCCGCGCGGCCGACCTCGCCGACGAGGCGGAGCACGGCCGGGTGCCACGGGTCCTGGAACGCCGAGACCGTGCCGAGCATGCGGTCGGCGGCGAGCGTGTACTGGGTCAGGTCGTTGGTGCCGATCGAGGCGAAGTCCGCGACTCCGAGGATGCGGTCGGCGAGCAAGGCGGAGGAGGGGACCTCCACCATCACTCCGGCGGTGCGGATGCCGAGCTCCCGCGCCATCGAGGTGAAGTAGCGGGTCTCGTCCACGGTCGCGACCATCGGCGCCATGACCCAGAGGTCGGCGTCGGTCGCGGCATCGGCTTGGGCGAGGGCGGTGAGCTGGTCGCGGAGGATCTGCTCGCTGGCGCGGAGGGCGCGCAGTCCGCGGAGACCGAGGGCCGGGTTCTCCTCGTGGTCGTCGTTGAGGAAGCTCAGCGGCTTGTCGGCGCCGGCGTCGAGCGCGCGGACGACGACCTTGCGGCCGGGGAACGCGGCGAGCAGGCGCGTGTACTGCTCCGCCTGCTCGGCGACCGAGGGCGCCTCCTTCGCGTCGAGGAAGAGGAACTCGGTGCGGAACAGCCCCACTCCCTCGGCGCCGAGCTCGACCGCGTTCGCAGCGCCGTCGGCCGAGCCGAGGTTCGCGAGCAGCGGCACGGCGTGGCCGTCGGCCAGCGCGCCGGGGACGACCGGTGCGGCGAGCATCTCGGCGCGCTCGGCGATCGAGGACTTCGCGGCGCCGATCTCGGCGTCCGAGGGGTTCACCGTCACGACGCCGGAGGTGGCGTCGAGGATGACGAGCTGGCCGTCCCGCAGGTCGAGGGCGCCGGTGGTGCCGACGATGGCGGTGATCGACTTCTCCCGGGCGAGGATCGCCGTGTGCGAGGTCGGTCCACCGTCGCTGGTGATCAGGCCGAGGACCTTCTCGAGGTCGAGCAGCGCCGTGTCGGCCGGAGCGAGGTCGCGGGCGACGAGCACGAACGGCTCGTCCGACTCGGGGACGCCGGGAGCGGCGACGCCGCGCAGGTGCGCCACGACGCGCTGCGAGACGTCGTCGAGGTCGGTCGCGCGCTCGGCCATGTAGCCGCCCATCGCCACGAGCAGGTCGCGGAAGCCGGCGAAGGCCTCGTGCACGGCGCGCTCCGCGGTCTTGCCCCCGGCGATCCGCGCCTTGACGTCGTCCGCGAGGGACGGGTCCTCGGCCATCAGGGCCTGGGCGTCGAGGACGTCCTTCGCCGAGCCGCCGGCCCGCTCGCCTCGGTGGCGGATCGTCGCGGCGGTGGCGGAGAGCGACGAGACGGCGCGCTCCTCCTCCTGGGCGACGCTGCGGGTGCTGGCGGTGTCCTCGGGTTCGGGCAGCGGCTCCGGCATGCGCAGGACCGGCCCGAGGGCCAGCCCGCGTCCCACTCCGGTGCCCTGGAGCTTGGCGGAGGCGTAGGCGGTCTGAGGAGTGGACAGCGTCATGGGTGCTCGTTCCTGTCGTGCGGAGTGCGGGCGGGAGAAGAGGATGCGGGGGGCCAGGAGGAGGAGCGCGCC
>NZ_PSVI01000011.1:0-77176 GCF_002931415.1 Rathayibacter sp. AY1E8 | reverse complement strand
TCGAGTCGATCCCCGCGGACAACACCCGACTCGTCGGCGACATCTCCGACTTCGCCTGATCCTCTCCAGGGGCTGACGCCGGCGCACGGTTCTGCGAGCCTCGACGGATGACTCCAATGGACGGCAGCGGACCGGTATCGGGGGAGTCCGATGCCGTCGTGGGCGAAGTCCAACCGTCGGCGGACGTGGGGCGGCGTGAGCATCCTTCTCGATGCAGCCGCGGTGATGGTGAACCTGCGGGAGCGCTCGCAGGACCGCTGACGCGCGTTCCGGCGGGCGCCCGAGAGGATCGGGCCGACGACGGTGTCCGCGGCACGATGACCGTCGATCCGCAGCTGCGGCTGGTCACGCGCTTCGACACTCCGACCGAGACGTGCTGGTACGAGGACGTCGAGCCGTGGGTGGAGCATTCGCCGATCCGCTGATGACGTGCCGGACCGTCGGGCGGCCTCGGTCCCGGTCCGTCCGGTCCGTCCACCCTTATCCGATAATGCACATTATGTCAGTTCGACCGAAGCCCCGGTCGGCAGGATGGCGATCGACTCCCCTCATCGCTCCTGCGACAGGACGTCATCGATCGCCGCCGCGCTCCGATGGCAGACCGGGCGCTTCGACGGTGAGGCCTCGGATCACCGCGGAGACGACCATGCGCTGCGTGAGTTCGGCGCTGGTGTCCACGGGCCACTGGCTCACCGACCCGACGTGCGCCGCGACGACGGCCTTCGCCAGGACGGCGGACTCGACGGCGGGGACGCGGCCGTGCACGGCGGCGAGGGCGGCGAAGCGCTCGCCCAGCTCGCGCGAGACGCGGTCGTCGTCGATCATCATCCGCTCGGCGAACTCCGGGTCCGCGGCAGCGCGTGCCAGGAGCACCGACCGCAGGGAGAACCACTCGCGGCTGGACGGGAGCGCGTCGAGGAGGGAGCGTACGGCGCCGTCGAGGGTCGCCGCGCGGTGCTCCTCCTGCAGCTGGACGTCGAGGGCCTCCTGCAGGCTCCCCCACACTCTCGCGGCCTGCTCCTCGTGGAGTGCGAGGAAGAGCTGGTCGACACCGGCGAAGTTCGAGTAGAACGCGCCGCGGGTGAAGCCCGCCTGCGCGCAGATGTCCTCGACGCGCTGGCCGATGGTGCCCGTGCTCTCGAAGAGCTCGGCGGCCGCGGCGAGGAGACGTCGTCGCGTCTCGCTCCTCCGCCGGACCGGAGCCTGCTCGCCTGTGACCACGCCCCCAGCCTATTCGGATCCTTGCGCTGGATGGGCCTTTTCAGTACGTTTCGTTTCCAATGCATACCGTATCGAGAACTGGAACGCCCGAACCTCGACGGCGACGGTCCCGGTGGCTGCCGACCGCGACCGTCGTGCTCATCGGGGCGGTCCTCGCCTGGCTGAACCGGGTGGAGTGGTGGGGGTGGCTCGTCGTCGCGGCGGCCGCGGTCCTGATCGCGGCCGTCTCGCGGAGATGGCGGCACCGGCACTGGATGCTGCGTACGGCGGCCTGGGTCGCGTCCGCAGGGCTCGTCGGAGCCGTCGCCCTCGCCGCGGGTCCTCTCCCGGCGACGCGGACGCTCGCCGGTCCGCACAGCGCCCCGGTCATGACCCGGCAGGGCGACGTCGTCGGTGTGCACGACGCCGCGGCCGGGGTCGACGCCTTCGCGGGGATCCCCTACGCCGCTCCCCCGGTCGGCCCGCTGCGCTGGGAGGCGCCCCGCCCGGCCCCGCAGCGGTCGGCGACCCTCGTGGCCGACGACTTCGGCCCCTCCGCCGTTCAGCCGGAGCCGACGTTCCTCTCCCGAGCGGCGACCCGCGTGCTCGACCTGCCGCTGGAGGAGACGCTCCTCGGCGGGTACGCGACGGACGAGGACAGCCTCCGCCTGAACATCTGGACGCTGGCCGGCGGAGCGGGCGACTCCCGCCCGGTCCTCGTCTACCTCCACGGCGGCGCGTTCGTCTCGGGGTCCGGCGCCCTCCCCGCCTACGACGGCGCGGCGCTCGCCTCCCGGGGCGCGGTGGTCGTCACCGTCGCCTACCGTCTGGGCGTCCTCGGATTCCTCGCCGGTGATGTGCTCGGCGGCGGCACCCCGGGGAACCAGGGACTGCTCGACCAGGTCGCCGCTCTGCAATGGGTGCAGGACGACATCGCCGCTTTCGGCGGGGACCCGGGGCGGGTGACGGTCGCCGGCCAGTCCGCCGGCTCCGGCAGCGCCTGCATCCTCGGGGCCTCGCCCCTGGCGGCCGGCCTCCTCCACGGGATCATCGGGGAGAGCGGAGGATGCCTGGGGTCGGCGGGAGACCGCGAGGCCGGCGACCTCTACGACGACGCCGCCACCGCACGGGAGGCGGCTGCGCGCCTGAGCGAGGCGCTCGGCGGGGCGAGCCTCGCCGAGATGAGGGCCCTGCCGGCCGAGCGCATCGTCACGGCCGCCGCTGGCCTCTCGCAGCACTGGTGGCCCTCGATCGACGGCGTCGTCCTCCCCGACACGCCGCTCGCCGTCTACGAGGCCGGTCGGCAGAACGACGTCCCCCTCCTGCTCGGCAGCAACTCCGACGAGACCTCGCTCGATCTGCTGGGAGGCGTCGACCCGGATCCGAACGCCTACGAGCAGGAGGTGCGCCGGGAGCACGGAGACGACGCGGACCGATTCCTCGCGCTGTACCCGGGTGCCGTCGAGGACCAGGTCGTCGACTCCCGGCTGCGCGCCGGCAGCGACCGGACGATGACCGCCCCGATGCGGCTCTGGGCGCTGACGGCCGCCCGGACCGGGCGGGCGGGCGTCCACGCCTACATCTTCACGCGCACTCCCCCGGAGAGCGGACTCGAGCGGTTCGGCGCGTACCACGGCGCCGAGGTGATGTACGCGTACGGGAACCTCGGGGCGGACGGCGACGCCGACTACACGGACGTCGACCGCCGGCTCGAGCAGGAGATGACCGCGCGCTGGCTCGCGTTCGTCTCCCACGGCGATCCGGACGCCGCCGGCCGCGAGCGGTGGCCGGCCGTCCAGGAGGATCCGGACAGCGTGCTCGAGTTCGGCGACGTCGTCCGGGTCGCCGGGCGCCCGTCCCCCGACGCGGTCGACTTCTGGCTCGCGGGGACGGGCTGACGCGGGGGCGCTCCTCGCGGCGGAACCCTCCGGTCAGCGGGGAGCCTCCGCTCAGAGCTGCCCGACGAGGTGCGCCTGCCGGCCGTCGCGCGCGAAGACCGGGATGACGGCCAGCGGCGCGTCGGCGACGATCCACTGCCCGCCCTCGCGCTCGGCGCCCGTCGAGAGCTCCGTCCAGCGCGCCCCGGCGGGCAGGTAGACCCGTCGGGAGACGGCTCCGGCGTGCGTGACCGGAGCCACCAGCAGGTCCGAGCCGAAGAGGTACTGGTCGGCCAGATCCCAGGCCTCCGGGTCCCCCGGGAACTCGTGGAACACCGCGCGCAGCACCGGCTGGCCCAGCTCGTGCGCCTCCCGCATCGCCTCCCGCGTGTACGGGCGCAGGGTCTCGCGCAGATGCAGCAGGCGGGTGAGGATCGGCGTGGCCTCCTCGCCGAAGCTCCACACCTCGTTCGCGGCTCCGGTCGCGGCGCGGCGGCTCCCGTCGGCGGCCGTGACCGGGGCCGACGGCGCGCGGTCGCCGTGGAGGCGCATCACCGGGCTGAACGCGCCGAACTGGAACCAGCGCACGACGAGCTCTCGGAAGGCCGGATCGGACGGGTCTCCCCCGGCGAATCCTCCGATGTCGGTCGTGAACCACGGGATCCCCGCGACGCCCATGTGGATGCCGGCCGTGATCTGGTGGCGCAGGTCCGCGAAGGTCGAGTGGATGTCGCCCGACCACACGAGCGCGCCGTAGCGCTGGCTGCCCGCCCACGCGGTGCGGACGAGGTTGACGATCGCGGTCTCCCCGCCCTCGCTCTGCCCCTCGAAGAAGCCGCGGGAGAACGCCTGCGGGTAGAGGTTGCCGACCTGGACGGCGGGGCCGGCGGCGTAGCGGTAGTTGTCGAAGTCGTAGACGCCGTACTCGGGCTCGGCCTCGTCGAGCCAGAAGAGCCGGATCCCGTGCTCGCCGTAGTTGCGCCGGCACGCCTCCCAGACGAACCTCCGGGCGGCGGGGCTCGTCGCGTCGTAGAACGCGCTCGGACCCTCGAACTGCATGTGCAGGTCCAGGCCCCGCTCAGCCTTGACGAGGAGGTTCCCCTTCTTCATCGCGATGTAGTTCTCGGACTCGACCGACACCTGCGGCCAGACCGAGACCATCAGCTCGATCCCGAGTTCGCGCAGCTCGGCGACCATGGCGGACGGATCCGGCCAGAACTCCTCCTCGAAGCGGAAGTCGCCCATGTGCGGCCAGTGGAAGAAGTCGGCCACGATCACGTCCATCGGCAGGCCGCGGCGCCGGTGCTCGCGGGCGACCTCGAGCAGCTGCTCCTGGTTCCAGTAGCGCAGCTTGCACTGCCAGAAGCCGAGGCCGTGCTCGGGCATCATCGGGACGTGCCCGGTCGCGTCGGCGTAGGCCCGGGTGATGTCGGCCGGGGTCTCCCCCGCGGTCACCCAGTAGTCGAGCTGCTGGGAGGACTCGGCGGACCACTCCGTGCGGTTGGCTGCGAAAGTCGCGCGGCCGATCGCGGGGTTGTGCCAGAGGAACCCGTAGCCGCGGCTCGACAGCACGAACGGGACGCTCGACTGGGAGTTGCGGTGCGCGAGCTCGAGCGTGCAGCCCTTCAGATCGAGGATGTCCTGCTGGTACTGCCCCATCCCGTACAGCTTCTCGTCGGGGGACGTCTCGAACAGCGCGGTCAGCCGGAAGTCGCCGCCCAGGTGCGGACGCTGCTCGCGGGCGCGCAGCTTGAGCGCTCCCCCGCTCCCGAGCTCTCGGAAGAGCAGCTCCCCCCGACGGTCGTAGAAGGAGAGGGAGCAGGAGAGCTCGTGGTAGCCGGTCTGGTACCCGTAGCCCTCCTGCTGCTCGAGGACGACGGTGATGCCGCCGGCGCGCAGCGTCGCCCGCGGTCCCTCGATCGAGACCTCCGGCGCGCGGCGCTCGGGGGCGATCAGCGCCCAGTCGGTGTCGAGGACCTCCCCGGACCGGCGGGCGCGGACCCGGACACTGTCCCTCCCCCACGGCTCGACGACGACGGTCTCGCCGTCGCCGCGCCAGACGAGGCGGTCCCCCTCGAGCGCGAACGCGTCGGTGTCCATGTGCTCCTGCTTCCTCGAGTCGGGCACGGCGCTCAGTCCTTGACCGCGCCGGCGGTGACCCCGGCGGCGACGTAGCGCTGGGCCACGATCAGCAGCACGGCGGCCGGGATGGAGGCGATCACGGCGGTCGCCATGATCCCGTTCCAGTTGGTGGTGGTCGATCCGATGTAGCGGTAGAGGCCGAGGGTGAACGGCACGATGCTGTTGCCCGAGGTGAGCGAGTTCGCGTTGAGGAAGTCGGCCCAGGCGAACAGGAACGAGAACAGGCCCGCGGTCACGATCGAGTTCCGGCTCAGCGGGATGACGATCGAGACGAAGGAGCGCCAGTTGCTCGCACCGTCGATCCGCGCGGCCTCGATCAGCTCGTCGGGGATGCCGAGCATGAAGGCCCGGAGGATGATCACCGCGAACGGCACGGAGGCGGTCGCGTCGGCGAGGATGAGGCCCGGATAGGTGTTGAGCAGCCCCAGCGCGTTGTAGATCGCGAAGAGCGCGGTGACCAGGACGATCCCGGGGATCATCTGGGCGAGGAGGAACACGAACATCACGACGCCGGTCCCCCGCACCCGGAACTTCGCCATCGCGAAAGCGGCGGGCAGAGCGATCGCCAGGGTCAGGATCACGCAGCCGATCGAGATCACGAGGCTCGTGATCAGGTTCGGCAGCTGCGTCGAGAACGCCTGCACGTACCCGTCGAGGGTCGGGTCGCCGGGGAACAGGCTCGGCGGGGTCTGGATCAGGTTCTGCGGCTTGGTCAGCGAGACGTTGACCATCCAGTAGAGCGGGAAGAGGAGGAAGCCGCAGAGCACGATCGCGATGACCACGTCGATCCCGCGGCGCAGCCCTGTGGTGTGCCGGTTCATCCGAGGTCCTCCTTGCGCTGGGCGCGGATGTAGATCACGCCGAAGACGAGGGCGACGATCACGAGGATCTGGCCGGCCGCCGCTCCGACTCCGAACTGCAGGTCGGTGAAGGACTGCTCGTAGGCCCAGGTCGCGAGGGTGTGCGAGCTGTTGGCCGGGCCTCCCTTGGTGAGGATCCAGATGACGTCGAACACCTTGATCGTGTAGACGAGGCCGAGGAGGAGCGTGACGGAGGTCACCGGTCGCAGCAGCGGCCAGGTGATGCTCCAGAAGGACCGCCAGCGCGAGGCGCCGTCCAGTGCCGCGGCCTCGTAGAGGCTCTCGGGGATGCCCTGCAGGCCTCCGTGCAGCAGCACCATGTTGAACGGGATGCCCAGCCAGATGTTGGCGATGATGACCGCCCACAGCGAGACGGACGGATCGGTCAGCCAGCCGACCGGCGTGCCGATCGCGGCGTTCAGGATGCCGAACTGCTGGTCGAAGATCCAGCGCCAGGCCGTCGCCGAGACGATCAGCGGCAGGAGCCACGGCAGCAGGATGAGGGAGCGGAACGTCGCCGAGAGCGGGAACCGGCGGCTGAAGAACAGCGCCAGGGCCATGCCGATCGTGAACTGGCCCACCAGCGAGACCACGGTGAAGACCACGGTGTGCCAGGCGATGCTCGCGAAGATCGGATCGGTGACGACCGTGACGTAGTTGTCGAAGCCGACGAAGGGGGCGATCCCGGTCACGAAGGACGACGGTCCGAAGTCCTGGAGGCTGAGGACGACGCCGCGGATGATCGGGTAGACGAAGAAGACGGCGAGGAAGATCACCACGGGCGCCATGAAGGCGGCGGCGGCGAGGCGGAGGTGGGAGCGGGGTCGGCGGCGGGCGGGCGGCCTGGTGGCCGCCCCGCCCGCGACCGGCGCCGTGAGCACGGCGGGGTCGGTCATGCGGCCGCTACTTCAGGCTCGCCGCGGCGTCGTCGAGGGCCGCCTGCGGCGTCTTCGAGCCGGTCAGCGACTCCTGGATCGCGGTCCAGAGCGCCTTCGAGGTGTCGGGGTAGGCGACGCCGAGGTCGCTGGTGCGTCCCTGCGCGACCGAGATGGCCTCCACCCACGGCTGGAGCGCGGGGTCCTCGGTCGCCTGTTCGGCGGCCGCGTCGGCGTACGGCATGATGTACGACTGGCCGGCCGCCCAGGCCTTCAGGCTGTCGGGCTGGATGACGCACTGCGCGAACTCCGTGGCGAGGGTCTGCTTCGCGGCGTCGGAGGCGACCACCTCGACGAACTCGCCGCCGAGCGGGCTCGGTGCCGCTCCCCCGTCCTTCGCCGGGATCGGCACGACGCCGTAGTCGATGCCCGCCTCGTCGAGGGCGGAGAGCTGCCAGGTGCCGTTGACCATCATCCCGAGCTTGCCCGCGAGGAACTGGTCGCGGACGTCCTGCTGGTTGGCGTTGACGTTCGCCTGCGAGGCCGAGCCGCTCTTCACCAGGTCGGTCCAGAGCGCGAGCGCCGAGACGGCGTCGTCGGAGGAGATGTCCTCGAGGGTCGCACCGGAGCCCCAGAAGAAGGGCAGGAACTGGAAGGTGCCCTCCTCGGTGCCGACCGCGGAGAAGCCGAGCCCGGTGACGTCGCCCGCGGTGAGGGCCTTCGCGGCGGTGGTCAGCTCGTCCCAGGTCGTCGGCGGAGTGACGCCGGCTGCCTCGAAGAGCGCCTTGTTGTAGAAGAGCGCGAGGGTGTTCGAGCCGATCGACGAGCCGTAGGTCTTCCCGTCCAGCTGGCCGGCGGCGAGCACGTTCGGGAGGACGTCGCTGGTGTCGAGCCCGGAGGCGGCGTTGTCGACGAGCAGGCCGGTGTCGGCGAACTTCGCGACGTTGGGGTTGTCGAGGACGACCAGGTTCGGCGTGGTCTTCGACGCGGCCGACTGCAGGAGCTTGGTGGTGAGGTCGGGGTCGGAGGTGCGCTCGAGGGTGATCCCGGTCGAGGCCTCGCAGCCGGCCAGGAGCTGGCCGTAGGGGGAGGACGCGTCGTACTGGGTGAAGCTGTCCCAGAGGGTGAGCGACTTCGACGAGTCGTCGCCCGCTCCCTGTGCGCTGCACGCGCTGAGGGCGACTCCGGCGATGAGGACGAGGGAGGCGGCGCCTGCGGCCCGTCGGATGCTGTTCTTCACGGTATTCCTCTCTGAATACGGTCGGGACGAGCGGAGCGCTCGCGCCGGGAAGACCCTCCGGGGGCGCCCGCTGAGGCGGTCCGTCCGGAAGTCGTGGCGAGCCTAACCGAGTCGGAGAACCGGTTCAATAGATTTCGGAGAACCGGTTCACCGATCGCCCGGGTAACGCCCCCGGCGACCCGGTCGACGTCAGCCGCGCGCCCGCCGCCACGAGGGGACGACGCCCCGGCTGGTGCCCGGCGAGAAGGGCGCGGTGGTGCCGAGGTCCACGACCACCGCGGGCAGCAGCTCCGTCACTCCCGGAGTCGCGGTGCCGGCGAGCTCGTCGAGCACCAGGTCGACCGCCCGCGAGACCATCTCGTCGCCGGGCAGGTCCACCACGGTGACCGGCTGGTCGGCGTGCCGCATCACCGCCTCCGGGGCGATGGTCATGATCGAGCAGTCCTCCGGGACCCGCAGGCCCAGGCCGCTGAGGCGCTGGAGGAACGGCTCGAGCACGCCCGGCCCGTGAGTGACCACGGCGCTCAGGCCGGGGAGCTGCTCCTGCGCCTGCTCGAACCAGTCGTCGACGTCGTCGGTGCTGGGGATGACGGCGCCCCGCACGCCGCGCAGGCGGCACTGGTCGAGGAAGCCCTCGCGGAACCGCAGGGCGAAGGCGTAGCCGCTCTCGTAGGCGTCGGGGCCCATCCCGAGGACCGCGATCTCGACGTGCCCGAGGTCGGCGAGGTGGTCGACGGCGACCCGCGCCGCGCCGTCGAAGTCGAGGTCGATCGCGCTGAACGGGCTGCCCTCGCCCGGGTAGCCGACCAGCGCGGTCGGCAGGCCGATGCTCGCGAGGACCGGCAGCCGGGGGTCGTCCCGGCGGATGTCCATCACGACGAGCGCATCGGCGAGGACGTCGCGCGCGAGCTCCCCCTCGCCCGTGCCCATCATCAGCAGGTCGAAGCCGCGGGCGCGGGCCGCGTACATCGCCGCCCGCACGAAGCGCATGAAGACGTCGACATCGGTCTGCCGCGACTCCGGATCGACGGAGGCGAAGAAGCCGAGGATGTTCGTGCGCCGCAGCGCCAGGGCCCGCGCCATCGGGTCGGGCCGGTAGCCGAGCCGCTCCACGCTCGCGAGCACGCGCAGGCGGGTCGCCTCCGGGAGCTTCTTGTTGCCGGAGAGCACGTAGGACACCGTGCTGCGGGCCACCCCCGCATCGGCCGCGACGTCGCGAATGGTCACCATGGGCTCAGCGTAGTGAGGGCGCGGCGACGGGAGGGCCCGCCGGCGACCCCCTCGACCGGTGGGCAGCAGCGTGCATACCAGGGCGGTCCGGCCGTCCCGCCGTGGGTGGAGAGCCGTCCGCCGCGAGCCGCGCGACGGCGCCGACGGACGCAGGCCGCGGACGAGCAGTCGGTCACGGTTGCGCGCGGGTCCGACGGGCACGTACGGTCGACCCGTACCTCGTCGCGAGCCGCGACGTCGGTGCGGCCGCTACACCGGCCGATCCAGCGGCTCGCGGTCACAGGGGCTCCCCGCACGGAAGACGGACTCTTGCGCTCCAGCACCGGTACTGCGTCCACGACGCAGCAGCTGCTCTCGCACTGACGTCCCCCGTGCCCGCCCCTCAGGGGCGAGCCGTTGCTCCATCGGAGTCCGGTGGTCGTCGTGCGCCGACACCGACCCCTGGAGCACCGTGCCCTCCACTTCCCGCACCACCCCGCCCGCCGTCGTCCTCCACGACTGCACGTTCGCCTGGCCCGACGGCTCCGTCGTCCTCGACCGCGTCACCGCTGCGTTCGGACGCGGGCGCACCGGTCTCGTCGGCGCGAACGGCGCCGGCAAGTCGACCCTCGTCCGCCTCGTCACCGGCGGCCTCTCCCCCACCGCCGGGAGCGTCTCGACGACGGGACCCGTCGACCTGCTGCCCCAGCGCCTCCGGCGAGGGCCCGACGACACCGTCGCCGATCTCCTCGGGATCCGGCATCGCCTGGACGCTCTGCACGCGATCCTCCGCGGCGACGCGGATCCGCGGCACTTCGAGGTGCTCGCGGACGACTGGGACCTCGAGGCCCGAGCGCTCGCCGCACTCGGCGACGCCGGTCTCGACCTGGGGGAGGCGGACCTGCTGCGGCCGGTCGCGACCCTCTCCGGAGGGCAGGCCGTCCTCACGGCCGTGACCGGCGTCCGGCTGCGCGGTCGGCCGATCGCCGTGCTCGACGAGCCGACGAACGACCTCGACCGGCGCTCCCGAGGGCTTCTGCTCGACCTGGTCGACCGGTGGCGCGGGACGCTCGTGCTCGTCAGCCACGACCGGGAGCTGCTCGAGCACGTCGACGAGGTCGCGGAGCTGCGCGACGGGGCGGTCCGCACCTCCGGCGGGACGTTCTCGGCGTTCGAGGAGCGGCTCGCCCTCGAGCAGGCGGCCGCGGAGCGCGATCTGCGCGACGCCGACCGGCTTCTCCGCGCCGAGCGGCGGCAGCGCATCGAGGCCGAGACGACCATCGCCCGCCGGGCGCGGGCGGGGGCGCGATCGGCGGAGTCGATGCCCGCGATCCTCGCGAACGCGCGGAGAGGACGAGCCGAGGCGACCGCGGGACGGCTGCGCTCCGGGCACGGGGCCGCGGAGGCGCGGGCGCGCGAGCAGGTCGACGCCGCGTCGCGAGCAGTCCGGGACGACGACCGGGTCCGCCTCGACCTGCCGGACCCCGGGGTCGCGGCCGGGCGCCGTCTGGCGGAGGTGACGGTGCGCGGCCGGACGACGGTGCTCCAGGGGCCGGAGCGGATCGCCGTGGTCGGCGCGAACGGGACGGGGAAGACCACCCTGCTCGAGCACCTCGTCGGGGCGCCGGGTGCGCGGGAGCATCCGCTCGCCGGCACCACGGCCCGAGCGCTGACGGAGCGGGTCGGCTGGCTCCCCCAGCGCCGCGAGGGACTCCTCGACGAGGAGGCCACCGTGCGGGAGCACGTCTCCCGGGCCGCGCCGGATCGTCCGGCGGTCGAGCTGCGGAATGCCCTCGCGCGGCTCCTGGTGCGCGGCGACGTGGTCGATCGGAGGATCGCGTCGCTCTCGGGCGGCGAGCGGTTCCGCGTCGCGCTCGCCGGGCTCGTGCTGGCGCAGCCCGCTCCGCAGCTGCTCGTGCTCGACGAGCCGACGAACGATCTCGATCTCGCCACGACCGACCACCTCGTCGACGTTCTCGCCGCCTGGCGGGGCGGCCTAGTCGTCGTCAGCCACGACGAGGCGTTCCTCGACCGGCTCGGACTCCACTCCCGAGTGGTGCTCGACGCGGAGTGACGGCTGGTCCCCCGGCCCCCGGCGGTTCTGGCCTCGACCGGGCCCCTGCCGCCGGGGAGACTGGCCGGGCCCCTCCCGCCCCCAGCGAACGGACCGACGTGCTCACCGGACTCAGCGCCTTCCCCCTCACTCCGCTCCGCGACGACAGCATCGACGAGCGGTCGTTCGCCGCTCTCGTCGAGCGGCTCGCGCGGGCGGGAGTCGACTCGATCGGCGCACTGGGCTCGACCGGCTCGGCTCCGTACCTGGACCGCGGCGAGCGCCGGCGCGCCGCCGAGATCGCCGTCCGCAGCGCCGGCCCGGTGCCGGTCGTGGTCGGGATCGGGGCGCTGCGCACCTCGCAGGTGCTGGCGCTCGCCGAGGACGCGCAGAGCGCCGGGGCGAGCGCGGTGCTCCTGGCGCCGCTCGGCTACCAGCCGCTGACGGACGAGGACGTGCTCGGGCTCTTTGAGGACGTGACGGCTCAGCTCTCGGTGCCGCTCGTCGTGTACGACAACCCCGGGACGACGCGCTTCTCCTTCTCCGACGACCTCTACGGGGCCGTCGCCCGGCTGCCGCAGGTCGCCTCCCTCAAGATCCCCGGCGTGCCGGAGGGACCGGGCGCCGCGGCGGCGCGCGTCAGCGAGATCCGGGCGCGGGTGCCGGAGGGGGTCACTGTCGGGGTCTCGGGGGACGCCGCGGGTGCGCGCGGGCTGCTCGGCGGCTGCGACGCCTGGTACTCGGTGATCGGCGGCATCTTCCCGCGGACGGCGCTGTCGATCGCCCGGGCGGCGCAGTCGGGCGATGAGGCGGCGGCGATCGCGGGATCGGCACGCCTGCAGCCCGTCTGGGACCTCTTCGCGGAGCACGGCGGCAGCTACCGCGTGGTCGCGGCGATGGCGGAGCAGCTCGGTCTCGCCGAGGCGCGCTGCCTCCCGCGTCCGGTCCGCGGGCTCGGTGCACGGGCGCGGGCCCGGGTCGCGGAGGTCCTGGCGGAGCTGGGGCCTGTGCTGGAGTGATCCGCGGACGGGTCGGCGGGAGGACGGCTCGGACGGCGTGGTCGTTCCGGACAGCCGGAGGGGCGGGCCGGGGATGTCCCCGACCCGCCCCTCCGGCGGAGCACGCGACCTCAGCAGGCCTTGGACGCGCGGTAGGTGTTGCGTCCCGCCGCCACGAACAGCGCGTCGAGGACTCGGGCCTTGCCCGGCGCCACGGAGTAGCAGCTGCCGTCGAAGTCGGCGATGATGTCGGCCTTGCGCTCGACCGTGCTCGACCCGCAGTTGCGGAAGACGAGAGCGCGCTGGCGCAGGACGCCCTCGGGTCCGAGGGTGGCGCCGGTGGCCACCTCCTGGGCTCCGCACGCGTAGTTCCCGGCGCTCACGTACTGTCCGTTCGCGACCTCGGCCGCGGAGGCGGGCGTCGCGACAGCGACGACGCCGACGGAGGCGATGGCGCCCGTGAGGGCGAGGGTGGCAAGAGTTCGTCGAAGAGTCATGGTCGTTTCTCCTTCTGCTTCTCGGTCCCTTCACGCTGGCACCGGTCCGCCGACGAGCGCGAGGAACCTGGGAGCCTTCACACCGGGGGGCCAGACCGGTGCGGGGAAGTGCTCCCGAACGGAGCGAAAGGGTCGGAACCGGTGGGGCGGGCGATCAGGAACGGGCCTCTCCTTCGCTTCCTGAGCGCCTCGATCCGCCGCCGATGCGGTCGCCGAGCCGTGGATCGTTCCGCCCCTGCGGCGTCGTCCCTCCGCCGTCTCGCGACTGGCGCGCATCGACGGGTCGTCCGGCCGGTCCTCCGACTAGCGTTGCAGGCACACCCCCCCCGCCGACCCGGACCGCTCCGCCGACCTCGTCGGTTCGCGGTCCCTGCACGAGGAGCCCCCGTGTCCCCCGACGATTCAGCAGTACCCCCCTCTCGAACTCCCGGCCTCCGGCGGCGCGCCGTCATCGGCGGCGCCCTCACGGGTGCTCTCGCTCTGGGCGCGGCGACGCTCCCGGCCGCCTCCGCCTCCGCCTCCCCCGTGCCCGGCCTGCCCGGGGAGAGGACCCGCACGATCAACGTGAGGACGAAGAACCGCGGCGTGCTCTACGACGTCCTCACGGTCTCGATCGCGGGCGACCTCGCGCGGATCTTCGTGCCGCAGACGGTGAAGCCGCGGCAGGCCGCGGCGGTACCGGTGATCTGGTTCATCCACTCCGCGCAGGCCGACCACACCTCGCTGTCCAGCGTCTTCGCGTACCCGGCCGAGCTCGCCGTCGAGCGGGGCGCCATCGCGATCTGCCAGACACTCGGCGGAACGATCTGGACCAACGACACCGCGCAGAAGCACCAGCGGAACGGCTACGCCTACCTCTCCGGCCAGTTCCCGATCGCCGCCAGCTACCTCTGGGCGATGTCGGCCGGCGGCGCGCTCGCCTGCGAGGACTACGGCGCGCGGGTCTTCCCCGGCATCAACGGCGTCTACCTGGTCAACGGCGTCTACGACCTCCGCGACACCCACGACCGCACGACGCGGGGCCGCATCTCGATCGGCGGTGCCTTCGGCGGCAGCACCGCTCAGATCGACTCCCACAACCCGAAGCGGCTGCCCGCCTCCGCCTGGGCCGGCGCGAACATCCGCGCGGTGGTGTCCGACACGGCCCACCCGGACCCGAGCGTGCCGCCGGCACTGCACGGGCTCGCCCTCGTGAAGAAGGCGACGGCCACGGCCAGGGAGGCGACCGTCCGGACGCACGCGCTCGGCCACAACGCACCGTCGTGGGTGAACCAGGACGGCATCGACGCGATCTTCCGCTGGCACGCCGGGCTGGCCGCCGCGCCGGCGCCGTCGGCGACGCCGACCCCGACGAAGACCCCCGTCGTCCGCCCGTCCACCGCGGGCCGCTGGGACTTCGACCAGGCGGACGCCCCGTACGCGGGAGAGCCGGGGTCCCCGTTCCGACCCCGCTGAGCGGTCCGGACGCGACGGCGTCCCTCGGGATGCGCTGACCGTCACGGGCCCGCGGCGGGAGCGCTCGGCCGCAGTGAGACCGGGCCTACGTCCCCTCCGCGGAGCTCCGCGGCGCCCTCTTCCGGACAGGGCCGCTAGAGGACATTGTCAGCGGCGGGACGGCCGTGCCACGGTTCGAGGACGGCCGATGAGGGCCGTCCCGATCGAAGGCAGCACATGCGCTCCAGCACCGTCCCTCGTCCGCCCGCCGTCCAGGACGGCACGTCGCAGCCGCGGGATCCAGGAGCGGCGCGGCGGCTCCGGCGGGGTCTGCTCGGGTTGACCGCGGCCGTCGCGCTCCTCGTCGGCACCGCCGTTCCTCTCGCGGCGGTCGCCGCTCCGTCCGCCCCTGTCCTCGGGGTGGCGGCCTGGGGAAGCGGCACCGACGGGAAGACCACGGTCCCGGCCGGGGTCGAGGGCGTCCTCTCCCTCGCCGCGGGCCGGACCCACAGCCTCGCCGCGAACGGCGACGGCGGGGTCGTCGCCTGGGGCCGCGGGTCGTACGGGCAGACCAGCGTCCCCGACGGTCTCACGGGGGTCGTCGCGGTCTCCGCCGGCGACTACAGCAGCCATGCGCTGAAGAGCGACGGGACCGTCGTCTCCTGGGGCTACGACGGCGACGGGCAGGTGTCGAGGAGTGCCGCGCTGACCGGGATCGTCGCGATCTCGTCCTCCCGCGACAACAGCCTCGCGCTCGGCAACGACGGCACCGTCACGTCGTGGGGCAGCAACGGGCTGGGCGAGGGCCTGGTCCCGGCCGGCCTCGGAGGCGTCACGGCCATCGCCGCGGGCCAGCGCCACAGCCTCGCCGTGTCCGGCGGGAGGGTGGTCGCCTGGGGCTGGGACCTCTACGGGCAGACCGACGTCCCCGCGGGGCTCGAGGGCGTGGTGGCCGTCGCGGCGGGAGAGACCCACAGCCTCGCGCTGAAGGAGGACGGCACCGTCGTCGCCTGGGGCGCGAGCTCCGACTCGGTCGTCGTCGACTACGGCCAGACCACGGTGCCGGAAGGCCTGTCCGGGGTCGTGGCGATCGCCGCCGCGTCCGACTACAGCCTCGCGCTGAAGGGCGACGGCACGATCGTCGGCTGGGGCCGGAGCTCGGCCGGGCAGCTGCAGTCCCCCGCCGGCCTCGCCGGCACGACGGCTCTCGCAGCCGGACCCGATCACGTGCTCGCCCGGGGCCCGCGTCCGGTCCTGACGGCGGATGCTCCTCCCGCGTCCGGGCCGCTCGGAGCGGCGGCCTCGTACACCTTCGCGGCCGACCGCCCCGCCTCGTTCGCGATCGCCTCCGGCTCCCTCCCCGACGGCCTGACCCTCAGCGCGTCCGGGCTCCTCTCCGGCACGCCGACGACCGCGGGGACGTCCACCTTCGCCGTCTCCGCGCGGAACCCCTTCGGCTCCACCGTCGGGGCCCCGCACACGTTCGCCGTGGCGGAGACGACGGTCGCGCCGACCCTGGCCGGCGACCCGCCCGCCGCGACGGTGGGCACCCCGTACGACTTCGACTACAGCGTGACGGGCACACCGGCGCCGACGGTCTCGCTCGTCTCCGGAACGCTCCCCGCCGGCCTGAGCCTCGATGATCGTGGCGGCCTGACCGGGACGCCGACCGCCGACGGACGCTCCACCTTCACCCTGCGGGCCTCGAACGCTGCGGGGAGCGCGGAGACCACCAGCACCGTCGTCGTCTCCCCCGCCGCCGCTGCACCGGCGATCTCCGGCACCCCCGGGCCGGGCGTCGTCGGCACCGCCTACGACTTCGGCTACACCGTCTCGGGCTTCCCCGCGCCGTCGGTGGCCGTCTCCTCCGGTGCGCTCCCGTCCGGCCTCACCCTGACTCCGGCCGGGCGCCTGACCGGGACTCCGTCCGCGCCGGGCACCTTCACGTTCACGCTGGCGGCCCGCGCCGGCACCGCCTCCGCGGAGACCACCAGCACCGTCACCGTCTCGTCGCCGACGGTCGCGCCGACCCTCTCCGGGACGGTCGCGGCCGGCGTCGTCGGCTCGGCCTACGACTTCCGCTACGCGGTGAGCGGTACGCCCGCTCCGTCGGTCTCCCTGGTCTCCGGCGCACTGCCCGCCGGGCTCACCCTCGACGCGACCGGGCGCCTCTCCGGGACGCCGACCACGGCCGGGACCACCACCTTCAGCATCCAGGCCGCGAACTCGGCGGGCACGGCTCGGGCGACGAGCACGCTGACGGTCTCGCCGAAGCAGGTCGCGACGAAGGCCGATCTGCGCGTCGACCTCTCCGGGCCGGCCTCTGCGGTGAAGGGGAGGACGCTCACCTACACCCTCATCACGACGAACGCCGGTCCGGCTGCGTCGGCGTCGGTCGTCTCGCAGGTCGTCCTGCCCGCGGGTGTGCAGTTCGTCTCTGCGACCGGCTCGTACACCAGGGTCGGGAACGTCGTGGTGTTCCAGCGGGCCGGCCTGGCGGACGGGCGGACCGTGTCGGAGAAGATCACGGTGAGGGCGGCCGTCTCGGGCACGGCGACCGCGCTGGCGGCGGCGTTCTCGACGAAGACGCCCGACCCGTCCATCCGCAGCAACGCGGACACGGCGAGCACGACGATCCGCTGACCGCGGGAGCGTGACGGCGGGCGGTCCCTCGCGGGCCGCCCGCCGTTCTCGGTGCGCGAGCGTCGAGGTCCGCCGCGTCCGCGCCTCGTCTTCGACCGCTAGCCGGCCTGAGGGCGGTAGAAGCGCACGACCGGGAGGGCAGCCGTCGGAGCCTCGCGCACGACGATCTCGAGGCGCTGGATCAGGGCCGGGACGGTCGGCGTGGTCTCGAGCCGGCACTCGAGCTCTCCGTCGCGGCCCGGCAGGAGGAAGGCCGCCTGCGCCGCGGAGGCGCTCCAGAGCAGCCGCTCCACCAGCGGCCTCGCGGTCGGGTCCTCGGCGAGCCCGCCGATCTCCGCGATCGCCGTGGCGAGGCGGCGGGCGCGCACGTCGGCCGGCACATCGCTCAGCAGGTTGGGGCTGAACAGGGCGCCGCTGCCCGGCTCCCCCGCCCGGGTGAGGTCTCCCGCGACGATCGCGGCCTCGACGGCGGCGGCCGCGGCGAGCGTCGACGGGAGGAGGGTGATGGTCCGCGCCGGAGGAGCGGTGTCCTCGAGGGCGGCGCGGAGCAGTCCCGTCGCGGCGGCGGCGAGCTTCGCCCCGTTCGCGGTCGCGAAGACCACGGCCCCCAGGCCCGACTCCAGATGCCACCGCATGTTCGACGACCAGCCCGGCAGGCCGCCGGAGTGGTGGGCGATCCCGCCGAAGCGGACGTCGTGCTCGACGACGAGGCCGAACCCGTACGCGGAGCCGTCGAGCGTGCTCTCGACGGTGCGAGGGCTCAGCGCGGGGACCGGCGTCCAGCCGCGCTGCATCTCGCGGCGGGAGGCACGGCTCAGCACCGGGTCGTCGTCCGCGCCGTCCTCGCCCTCGAACGCGGAGGAGAGCCAGCCGCTCCAGCGGGCGATGTCGCCGACCGTGCTGAACATGCTCGCGGCGCAGGCGCCCGCTCCGGTGCCGGTCACGGGGCGGGGCACCCAGGTCCCTCCGTCGTCGAAGGTGCTGAAGCCGGCCGCCAGGTCGGTGCCGTCGGGGTAGTCGCCGCTGTCGTAGCGGGTGTCGTGGAGGCCGAGCGGCTCGAGGATCGTCCGCGTCGCGAAGGTCGGGAAGTCCTCCCCGGTCACGTTCTCGACGAGCACGCCGAGCAGCCAGAAGCCGATGTTGGAGTACTGGTAGACCTCACCCGGCCGCTCCGTGAAGGTCAGCCCGCGGCTGACGACCTCGAGGAACTCCTCCCGCGTCAGAGCCATGACGTCGTCGGCCCAGCCGTTGTCCTCCGGGAGCCCCGAGCAGTTGCTGAGGAGCATCCTGATCGTCACGGGCAGCGGCAGGCCCGCGGAGTCGAGCGGGTCGGTGAACTCCGGCACGTGGTCGGCGACGCGGTCGTCGAGGCGGAGCAGCCCGCGGTCGCGCAGGATCAGCACCGCCGCCGCCTCGAAGCTCTTCGACATGGAGGCGATGCGGTGCACGGTCCCGGGCCCGGGAGCGGCGCCGTCGAGGCGGTGCTCGCCGCGGCCGTGGTGGACGAGCAGCCCGCTGCGGTCGAACAGGGCCCAGCTCAGCGAGGGGGCCGGCGGCGCCTCCTCGTCGAACCACCGGGCCAGCCGGTCCTGGAGCGGCGGGGAGAGGAGCGTCGGCCGAGGGAGCGTCATGCCCTCATCCTCCCGCACGCGGCACAGGCCGCCGCGGTCCCGCGGGTCACCGCGGAAGGACGCCGTCCGGGCTCAGCCAGTCCGGGCGGCTCCCCTCGACCGCGTCCAGGACGTCCTCCTGCGGGCCGGTCGCCGATCTCCGCGGCGACGGCCGCTCCGGCGGGCTGACGGGTCCCGGCGAGAGCCCGAGCGACCGCCGGCACCTGCGAGCCGGACGAGGAACTTCTCAGGTCCTCTTGCGTGTCGCAGGCGCGGAACCTAGTTTTGTCGAACCGGTTCGAAGCACTGTTGCTCCGACCCCGGACCGACGCCCGCCGTCGTCCGGCCGGCTGTCCCCACAGAAAGTGACCAGCGTGACAACGATGTCCTCCCCGAGGCGCGGCACCCGCTCCCTCGCCCTCGCGCTGAGTGCCGCGACACTCGCCGCCCTCGCCGTCGCTCTCCCGAGCGCCGAGTCCGCCTCCGCGGCCGACACCACCGTCCCCGCCGACGCGCTCATCCTCCAGTACGACTTCGAGCAGGGGCAGGTGTCCGGATCCACGGTCGCCGACCTCTCGTCGAAGAAGCTCGACGGCACCGTCGTCAACAGCGCGAGAGCGACGTACGTCGCGGGTCGGAAGGCCGGTACGACCGCGATCGACCTTCCCGGGGGCGCGGCGGACTCGACCTCCGCGCCGTACCTGACCGTGCCGAACGGGCTCTTCCAGGGCGTGACGCAGACCACCGTCTCCGCCTGGACGAAGTGGTCCGGCACCGGAGGCTTCCAGTGGCTGTGGTGCCTGGGCATCAGCCCCGACGCCGCGTCGGCCTTCGCTCCGTCGTTCGACGGCGGCAGCGCCCGCGCGATCATCAAGCAGCTGAAGGACGGCGGCGAGACCGGAGTCTCCAGCTCCTCGCCGCTGCAGAAGGACCAGTGGGTCAACGTCACCGCGACGATGGACGGCACGACCGTGACCCTGTACCTCAACGGTCTGCAGGTCGCGACGGCTCCCGCCTCCGTCGACCTCGCGAAGCAGCTCTACTCCGCCTCCGCCTCCAAGAGCGGCAACATCGGCCGGGCGCTCTGGAACGTGCACCCCTACTTCGACGGAGCGATCGACGACTTCCGCGTCTACAACCGGGCTCTGACCGCCGCGCAGGTCCGGGGTCTGGCGGGCGACGCCGCGCCGGCCGTCACCGGCGTTCTCTCGACGAGCGTCGCGGTCACCACCGGCATCGGCGTCGCGCCGGCCCTGCCGGGGGTCCCCGCCACCTACTCCGACGGCGTGAACCGCGACGCCCCGGTCACCTGGGAGAGCGTCCCCGCCTCCGCGTACGCGAAGCGCGGCACCTTCACCGTGAAGGGCACCGTCACCGGCCTCGGCACCGCGGTCACGGCGACCGTCACGGTGCGCGCACTCGACGAGATGACCATCGACCTCGGCGCGAGCACCGGGGAGTTCATGGGCGGCGCGTCCGGCACCCTCTACGGGGTCTACGGCGAGGGCCTCCCCTCCGACAACCTCCTCGAGGGGATCGACCTGCGCACGGTCTCGACCAAGGCGCAGGACGGGCCTCAGCATCCGGGCGCGGACGCGCTGAGCGTCGCTAAGGCCGTCGCCGACACCTCGGACGGCGACACCTACATCTACATGACGGACATCTACCGCGGCTTCCCCTACGAGTGGCCGGGCAGCACTCCCCAGGAGAAGCTGGCCGACTACCAGGCGAAGATCGCCACGCAGGTCGACCAGGTGCTCGCGCTCCCCGAGGAGTACCAGGACAACATCGTGTTCGTGCCGTTCAACGAGCCCGAGGGCAACATGTTCGGCAACGGGAAGTGGAGCTACAACGGGAAGAGCTGGCTGGAGGACCCGACCGCGTTCTTCGCGGCCTGGGACAGCACCTACGCGCTGATCCGCGACAGGATGCCCGACGCCCGCATCGCCGGACCGAACACCAGCGTCCTCTACGACCAGGTCCGCGGGTTCATGACCCACACGCTCGAGCAGGACACCGTCCCCGACGTGATGACCTGGCACGAGCTGAGCGCCCCGGGTGAGATCCGCACCAACGTCGACCGCTTCCGGGCCTGGGAGGACGAGCTGTACGCGGGCACGTCCTACGCCGGGAAGCACCTGCCGGTGAACCTCAACGAGTACGCCTTCAACTACCACACCTCCGTGCCCGGCCAGATGGTCCAGTGGATCAGCGCGCTCGAGGACAAGAAGGTCGACGGCGACATCGCCTACTGGAACATCGACGGCAACCTCTCCGACTCCGCGGTGCAGGCCAACCGCGCCAACGGCCAGTGGTGGCTCCTCAACGCCTACGCCTCGATGACCGGCGACACCGTCGCGGTCACGCCGCCCAAGCCCGGCCAGAGCTACACACTCCAGGGCGTCGCGACCCTCGACACCGCGGCCAAGCAGGCGAGAGCCCTCTTCGGAGGCGTCGGCGGCTCGCAGAAGGTCGCGTTCGAGCGCATCCCGGCCGCCACCTTCGGCTCGAAGGTCCACGTGGAGGTCAGCGAGATCCGCTGGACCGGCCAGGTCGGCGACTCGGGAGCCCCGCAGACGGTCAAGGAGTTCGACGCGTCCGTCGTGGACGGCGCCCTCTCGCTCGACTTCGGCGGATCCCTGCCCGCGCTCGACGTCGACTCCGCCTACGAGGTCGTCCTGACCCCGGGCGCCAACGCGTCGTCCCCGTCCGCCTCGCCCGTCGCCTTCCGCCAGAAGTACGAGGCCGAGGACGCCCGCTACACCGGATCGCGGAACCTCAACGGACCCGAGGGCTCGCCGACCAACGTCGGCGGCTTCTACACCTCGGGCGGACGCAACGTCGGCGGGATCCGCACCGGCGGCGACCTGAAGCTCGACTTCGCGGTCACCGTCCCGAAGGACGGCGAGTACGACCTCAGCGTCTTCGCCAACTCCCTCAACACCTACGCCGCCAACGCCCAGCAGGGTCCGATCAACGCGTTCCTGAGCGTCGACGGCGCTGCGGAGCAGGAGATCCTCCTTCCGCTGGCCTACAAGTTCGTGGTCTGGGACCACGCGGACACCAAGGTGAAGCTGACCGCCGGCACCCACACGATCTCGCTCGCCGCGAAGAACCTCGCCGGCACGAAGTCGACCGTGGGCGACGCGATCGTCGACAAGATCGAGCTCTCCCTCCCCAGCGCGGCCGCCGCGACCTCGATCCACGAGGCCGAGACCGGCACGCTCGAGAACGGAGCGACGGCCGACTACTCCCGCGCCGGCGTCTCCGGCTCGGGCACGGCGACGCTCACCAGCGGCGCCTCCACCACCGTCTGGGGCTACTCCGCGAAGGACGCGCCGTCCTCCGTGACCGTGGACACCCTGGGCGGCGGCACCGGCGACCTCTACGTCAACGACGTGAAGGTCGGGCCGGTGGGCGCGAGCTCGACCCGCCAGGTCTTCCTCTCGGGCGGCGTGAACAAGATCGAGGTCGTCGGCACGAGCGGCACGCTCCTCGTCGATCGGATCGTCATCGGAGCGAGCGCGAACCCGCCCGCGACGACGAGCTACGAGGCGGAGGCGGCCACGATCACCGGCCCCGCCACGGTCCGCGACCTGTCCTTCGCGTCGGGCGGCAAGGCCGTCGGGAACATCGGCGGCGGACGCGACGGCGACTCGACCCTGACCTTCGGCGACGTGAAGGCCGAGCAGGACGGGACGTACGCGCTCACGCTGCGCTACTCCAACGAGGAGCAGTCCCCCGCGACGCACTACAACCCCGACCCGCTCGCCCGCCACGCGGACATCACGGTCAACGGAGTGACGCAGCGCGTGCTCTTCCCGCACACGTTCCACCAGAACCAGCTGTGGGACCTGAGCGTGCCGGTCACGCTCAGGAAGGGCTCGAACACCATCGCGATCACCTCGAAGGAGCTCCCGGGCTTCGACGGGACGACCTACCTCTCCGACACCTTCCCCGGCGTCCTGCTCACCTCGCAGTACGCGCCCAACATCGACAGGATCTCTGTCACGCCCTTCGTCGGGCGGACCACGGGCCTGACGGTGAGCGGCACGGCGGCCTCGCGCTGCACCGCGGGGAAGGTCACGATCACGGGGACGGCGACCAACACCAGCGCGGTCGCCGCTGACGTCACGATCGGCTCGGCCTGGGGCACGAAGACCTTCACCGGGGTCGCTCCCGGCAAGACGGTCTCAGCCGCCTTCAGCACCCGCGCTGCGAGCGTCGGAGCCGGCGCTCTCGACGTGCGGATCGCGGGGACGGTCGACGGCGCTGCCGCGAGCGGATCCACGGCACCGGCCTACGGTGCGGCGCGCTGCGGCTGATCCGTCCAGAACGCCCTGACGCGGCCGGGCACCTCGTGCGCCCGGCCGCGTCGGCGTGTCGTCGGGACCGGAGGTTCCCCGACGGGGACGAGCGCGCCGTGGACGAGCAGAGCGCCGGAGCCGCAGCGTCCGGTCCTCGCTCCGGGGACGCGGCGACCGAGTTGCGTGCGCCGCGCCGCACTGCCACTCTCGACACGGTTCGAGCGGGGGTGGAGATGGCCACGATCGGAGACGTCGCGAAAGCGGCAGGGGTCTCTCGCAGCACGGTGTCGTACGTCCTCTCCGGCAAGCGCAGCATCTCCCCCGAGACGCGCAAGCGCATCGAGGACGCGATCGCCGAGCTCGACTTCACGGTCAACGCCGGAGCACGGGCGCTCGCGACGCGCCGCACCATGGCGCTGGGCCTGCTCGTCCACTTCGACCCGGACGAGTTCGCGCCCGCGATGGTCGAGTACGTCCTCCCCATCACGGCCCGCGCCCGCGAGCTCGGCTACGACGTGCTGCTGGCCACCGAGGCCGACGGGGCGGCTGCCGTCCGCCGGCTCACGCGCTCCGGCCAGGTCGACGGACTGATCCTCCTGAGCGTCGCGGACGACGACGACCGGCTGCCCGTCCTGCGCGCCTCGCGGCGGCCCGGTGCCGCCCTCGGCGTGCCCGCGGACGCCTCCGGGGTGGACGTCTTCGACCTCGACTTCGGCGACGCGGCCCGCCTGCTGATCGAGCACCTGGGCGCCCTCGGGCATCGGAGCATCGGTCTCGTCACCCCTCCTGAGCGCGTCTTCGACCGCGGAGGGACCTACGGGCTCCGGTTCCGCGAGTCGGCTCTCGAGACCGCCGGTCGGCTCGGGATCGAGCTGGTGCTGCGCCCGGCCGCCACCGCCGCCGACGCCGTCGAGCCGATGGTCACGGCGTTCCTCGACGACAACCCCGGTCTCACGGCGCTGGTCGTCCACAGCGACCGGACCATCGCGATGCTTCCCGCGATCCTGGGCCGACGCGCTGTCGCCGTGCCCGGGCAGCTGTCCGTCGTGAGCCTGTACTCGGCCGAGTTCGCCCGCGACTTCTCGCTCCCCTACAGCTACGTCGAGACGGGTGCCGCCGAGCTCGGCGCGCACCTGGTCGACACGCTCGTCGAGCGGATCGAGCAGCCGTCCCGCGGCGAGGAGCCGTCGATCCGCCTCCTGCCCGCGCGTCTCGTCGACCGCGGGAGCGCCCGCGCGGTCTGAGGACCGCTCCGGAGCCCCCGAGGCCCGGTCAGAAGCGCGAGGCGACCTCGTAGAGGACCTCGTCGTCGCCCGCGTAGACGCCGTCGCGCCGCGGCCAGTGCGCGATCACGTCCGTGAAGCCGAGCTCCTCCGCCCGGCCGGCCATGTCCTCGAACCGGGCGACGCTCTCGAGGGAGTAGTCGCTCCCGGAGTCGAGCGAGAGGTGGCGCTCGACGGTGCGCGGGTCGCGCCCGGCCGCCTCGAGCGCCGCGTCGAGCCGCCGGGAGAGGGACGCGACCGCCCGCCACCACTCCTCGCTCGACACTCCCTCCGGGCCGGTGGTGACCCAGCCCTGCCCGCGCTCGGCGACGAGCGCGAGGCCCTTCGGCCCGTTCGCGGCGAGGACGAACGGGACGCGGGGGCTCTGCACGGGCTCGCCCACCATGCGCGCCGAGCGGGCGGTGAACCACTCCCTCTCGAGGTCCACGCCGCTCGAGCCGGGCTCCTCGAAGCGCAGCAGCGCGTCGAGGGCCGTGACGAACTCGGTGAAGCGCTCGTGCCGCTGCCGGGGCGAGTAGTCGGGCTGCCCGAGCACGCGCGCGTCGAAGCCCGTGCCGCCCGAGCCGACCCCGAGGATCGTCCGACCGCCCGAGATCTCGTCCAGCGTCGCGATCTCCTTCGCGAACGGCACCGGGTGGCGGAAGTTCGGGGAGGCCACGAACGTGCCCAGGCGGAGCGTCTCGGTCACCATCGCGGCAGCGGTGAGGGTGGGGACGGTCGCGTGCCACGGCTGGTCGGCGAGGGAGCGCCAGGAGAGGTGGTCGTAGGTCCACGCGTGGTCGAAGCCCAGGCCCTCGGCCGACTGCCACTTCCGGCGGGCCTCGGCCCACGGGTCCTGCGGGAGGATGACGATGCCGTGTCGCATCGTCCGAGTGTACGAGCGCCGTCGGGTCAGAGCGCGGCGGGCGGCACCGGGGGCGGATCGGGCACCTCGTCCACGACCGAGCGCGGGACCATCAGGGTCGGCATCCGCACGCGCAGGCGCAGCGGTTCCCGCTCCGACGCGCCGAGCAGCTCGCGGGCGGCGCTCCGCACCTGCCGGGCGAGCGCCGGGTGCACGGCCCCCGGATCCTCGAACGCGGAGACCAGCTCGCGCAGCACTCGGGTGGTGCTCCGCGGGTCGCCGTCCTGCCTGGGCATCGGATCGGCCCCTCACTCTCGGCACGGCCGTCAGGGTCCCGGCGGTGCAGCGGATGTCTCGCGCCGACGGTAGGGCCGGGGACGGCGCCGTGGCACTGAGGTTGACAACGGGAGGACCCGGCGGATCGCGGTGCGCGGGGTGCGATCCGCGGCGAGGGGGGCCCTGGCGTGGATCGACGGCCGCCGCCAGCAGAGCCCCATTCCACGACCGCGTCCGTCCGGTCGCGGCTACTCTCGGGGCGTGATCACGACGACGGAGCGGGTGGACGACTGGATCGAGGGCTGGTGCCGTGCACGCGGCGTGCAGCGCGTCCGCGAGGACGAGGCCTGGCTGGTCGATGTCGGAGCGGAGTCGCGCACGCGGGAGCGGATCCTGGTCGATCCGTCGCCCTCCGCGCTGCAGGCGGGCGCCGAGCAGACGGCCGGGCCCCGGGAGTGGATGACGGTCATCGGCCTGGGCGACGACGCCCGCCTCGCGCCCGCCGCCGGGCTGGAGCTCGTGTCGGGCGACGAGAGCCTGATGGCGGCGTCCCTCGGCCCGAGCCGCACCGCCGAGGGAGCCCTGCTCGAGGGAGCCGTGCTCGAGGCCGCCGACGGAGTGGCGGGCGTCCGGCTGCTGGTCGACGGAGTCGTCGCCGCTCAGGGCACCGCCGCCGTGCACGGGACGGTCGCGGTCCTGGACAGGATCGAGGCCGATGCGCGGTTCCGCCGACGCGGACTGGGACGGCGGGTCGTCGACGCCCTCACCGCCTGGGCTCGGTCCGAGGGTGCACGGAGCGGTCTCCTCGTCGCCAGCGCGGACGGCCGCGCCCTCTACCTCACCCTCGGCTGGGAGGTGGTCGCGCCGGTGCGCATCTGGCGCGGGGCCGCACTCCGAGATCCGGGACAGGGCTGCGCGGCCGCCGGGCGATGAATTCCCGGTCCGCCCCTCCGGGAGCGCACGTCCGCGTGAGTGCGGAATCCCGCGCAGCGGACACAGGCGGCGGAGAACGGCGGAGCAGCAGTGGAGCGGCCGCCCGCAGATCCGAATTCAGCCGATAAAATCATCCTCGAAAGAGGGACACCGGCTAATGCTCACACGGCCTTGTCCGAGAAGCGGATCATCCGCTTCTCGGACTCGTGTCACCGCCCTCGTGTCGTCAGCCGAGTGCGCCCTTCTCGGCCGAGTAGAGCTGCTTCACCTGCTCCGCGGTCAGCGCCCGGTCCCACACCCGCAGTCGGGCGAGGGAGCCGGCGAAGCGGTTGATCATCGTGCCGTCCCGGCCGACCGCTCCGACCACGAAGTCGCCCGGAGCCGCGTTGAGGCCGTCGGGGTAGACGTAGGGGTTCTTGGCGTAGGTCGCGCCGAGCTTGTCGGTGTACACCGGGTACGCGGTGGCGGCGCCGTCGAGGTACGAGACCGCGACTGCGCCGTCGTACGTCCCGACGTGCAACTGCCACACGCCGCGCGTGATCCGGCGGGGCTCCACCGAGTAGTCGCGCGAGTACGGGTAGCCGGGCGTCGGCCCGCCGAGCTTCGAGACGTGCATGCACACGCGCTCCCAGCCGCCGTACTCAGGGAGGTTGTTGAACAGCGCATAGGAGCGCAGCGGCCCGACCGTCGACTCCTCCCAGACGCCCGCGATGCAGGCGCCGTCCGCGTCGGAAATGAGCACCCACACCGCGATCGTCACCTGGCCGGTCGAGGCGCCCAGGTTGAGCGGGCCGACCTCGTCCTTGGGGACGACCAGGTGGTCCGTCGTCCCGTTGAGGGCGACTCCGGTGCCGAACGGCGTGGCGACGGCGCGGGCGGAGGAGCCCGCGCCCTGCCGGAGCGCCGGAGCGCCCGCGACGGCCGAGGCGAAGGGGGCGGCGCTCTCGGCGAAGGACCACTCCGCGATCGGCGTGGGCACGGTGACCGTGGGGACCGGAGCGGCGTCGCCGACCACGAACGCGTCGAGGATCAGGTTGGTGCCGCTCGAGGCCGGGTTGCGGCCGCTCCCGCGGCGGATGGTCACCGTGTGCGGCCCGGCCGCGAGCTGTCCGCTGCTCCAGACCGTCTGCTTCGACCGCGTCGCGGCGCTGTAGCGGTCGACGGACGCGACCTTGACTCCGTCGAGCTCGACCTCGTTGATGCCGGACGAGCCGGTGAGGCGGCTGATCCAGCTCACGCTGGTACCCGTGAAGGCGAGGGTTGCGGAGGCGCCCGCGGTGGTCGAGTAGGCGATGCTGCCGCCGCTGTCCGTGCTCGCCTTCAACGTCGACCAGGTGCCGGTCGTGACGATCGGGGCGGCGCCGTTCTCGTAGGTGCCCGCTCCGGGCAGCGTCGTGGCCGGCGGAGGCGTCGCGTCGCCGACCACGAAGGAGTCGAGCAGCAGGTTGGTCCCGGTCGAGGCCGGATTGCGGCCGCTCCCCCGGCGGATCGTCAGCGTGTGCGGCCCGGCGGCGAGCTGTCCGCTGCTCCACACCGTCTGCTTCGAGCGGGTGGACGCGCTGTAGCGGTCGACGGAGGCGACCTTCACACCGTCGAGCTCGACGTCGTTGATCCCGGAGGACGACGTGAGTCGGCTGATCCAGGCGATGCTCGTGCCGGTGAAGGCGAGCGTCGCGGAGGCGCCGGAGCTGGTCGAGTAGGCGATGCTCCCGCCGCTGTCCGCGGTGGCCTTCAGCGTCGTCCAGGTGCCGGTGGTGACGATCTGCGCGGCGCCGTTCTCGTAGGTGCCCGCGCCGGGCAGCGTGGACACGGGTGGCGTCTCGGGCTCGGGCGCCGTCTGCGGCACGGGGCCCTCGGTGATCCAGCGCTGGAAGGTGTCGAGCATCTCCTTGTTGGTGAAGCTCGGGACCTTGTGCCCGTCGGTGCCCTCCCCCGGGTGGGTGCGGACCGTCGCCTCCTTCGCCAGGGGCAGGGCCGCGGCGTGGAGGGCGGCGCCGTGCAGGGCGAACGGCACGACCTTGTCGTCGGGCGATCCTGTGATCCTCAGCCGCGCACCGCGCCACACCGACGCGGGCAGCCGCGCCGGGTTGGTGGCGGCGATGGCCGCGGCGTCGGCGTACTCGGGGCCGATCCGGTCCGGTTCGCTCGCCGCCCGCTCCTCCATGTCGTAGGAGCTGTTGCAGAGGTACGCGCCCCGGATGTTCGGCACCATCCGCTTCCCGTAGGCCCAGGTCAGAAGCGGCCCGCCCCCGGAGTCGGAGCGCAGGAGGCTCGCGTCGATCCGCCATACCGACGAGGCCCAGGCGACGACAGCGGCCTGGATCTCGATCGCCCGCGGGCTCGACCAGATGCTGCCGCCGTAGGTCGGGCAGATGCTGACGATGCCGCGGTCCACGGCGAGGTCGGCCGAGTACGCGAAGGCGCTCGAGAGCGCCGTGTGGGTGCCGTTGCGGGCGTGGTAGTACCAGAGCATCGATGCGCCCCTGGTCTGCGACGGAGGCGTCGCGTGCGGCACGAACAGGCGCGCCCGGTCCCCCGCGACGACGACGTCGATGATCTCGTAGCGCTTCCCGCCCGTCTTCGACGTGGCGGTGGACAGGCGCGAGACCTCGCCGGGCAGTCGGGGCACCGCGGCGAGGTCGCCGGCCGCGAGGGCCGGCGTCGCGAAGGCGATCGCGCCCGCGCCGGCGACGGATCCGGCGAGGATCGTGCGGCGGGAGAGAGCGGAGAGGGCCTTGACGCCCGACCGGGAGCCGGTGCGGGAGGAGTCGGCGGAGTCGCCGACGGCAGTGTCCTGAGGAGTCACGGAAGAGAGAGCCTTTCCGATCGTCACCGTTCCGGGTACACCGATCGAAAGAGGAGGAGAAGGCGTTCAGTGAACGAGCGGCAGCGCTCGCGCTACTGATGCGGATCACCTTCTCCTCGAGAAGGAAAGGGAAGCCGGATCAGGCTAACAGAGGGGATGAGAAGGGGTTCAGTATTTCTACCCACCGTTTCATCAACCGGAGAAGAAGGAATCGCTTATCCGGCCGCTTATCGTCCCTTTTCCGGTGACACGACGCGTGCTGGACACCGCCGTCTGGCAGGATGCCCCCGTGTCGGAGACGGGTCGGCTGCAGCGGGGCGGCGCCCTCCCCGTGCTCCTCGTGTTCCTCCGCCTCGGGCTGACCTCGTTCGGCGGGCCGATCGCGCACCTCGGCTACTTCCGCGAGGAGTTCGTGGTGCGCCGCGGCTGGCTGACCGATCGCGCGTACGCCGACCTCGTCGCGCTGTGCCAGTTCCTCCCCGGACCCGCGTCCAGCCAGGTCGGGATGGCGGTCGGCCTGCAGCGCGCGGGGCTCGCCGGACTGGTCGCCGCGTGGTGCGGATTCACGCTCCCCTCGGCGATCGCCCTGGTCCTCGTCGCCGGGCTCGTCGCCGGTGCGGGCGATGTCGCCTCCGCCGGCTGGCTCCTGGGCCTCCAGGCGGCGGCGGCCGCGGTCGTCGCGCAGGCCGTGCTCGGGATGGCGCGCTCGCTCGCACAGGACCGCCGCCGCGCGACGATCGCCGGCGCGGCGGCCGTCGCTGTGCTCCTCGCCCCGGAGCCCGCGCTGCAGGTGGCGGTGATCGCGGCGGCGGGCCTGGCCGGCGTCCTGTGGCTCCGCCGCGAGGAGGCGGCTCCGGACGAGGGCCCGGGCTTCGCGGTCCGGATCCCGATGGCGCTCGCGGTCTCGGCCCTCGCCCTCTGGGGGCTCCTCCTGGCCGGCCTCCCCCTGCTCGCCGCTCTCACCGGCGAGGGAGCGGCGGGTCTCGCCTCCGTCTTCTACCGCGCGGGCGCTCTGGTGTTCGGGGGCGGCCACGTCGTGCTGCCTCTGCTGGAGGCGCAGACGGTCGGCGCCGGCGCGGTCAGGCAGAGCGAGTTCCTGGCCGGCTACGGCGCGGCGCAGGCGGTGCCGGGCCCGCTCTTCACCTTCTCCGCGTTCCTCGGCGCGGTGGGCGCGGGGACGCCGGACGGTGTCGCGGGGGCGGCGATCGCGCTGGTCGCGATCTTCCTGCCGGGCGCTCTGCTCGTGGTCGGCGTGCTCCCGTTCTGGCAGCGGCTGCGGCACCTGCCGGTCGCGCAGAGGGCGCTGGCCGGCGTGAACGCCGGCGTGGTGGGACTGCTCGGCGGCGCCCTCTACGACCCGGTGCTGACGGAGGGCATCGGCTCGACCGGCGCTCTGGCGCTCGCGATCGGCGCCTTCGTGGCGCTGACGCGCTGGACCGTGCCCCCGTGGATCGTCGTCCTCGCCGCCGCGGGCCTCGGCGCCCTGCTCCTCTGACTCCCTCCGGGGACGACGATCCGGACCAGCCCTGGCAGTCTGGACGCATGAGGGCTCGGGGGACGACAGCGGCAGTGGCGACGACGGCAGCGGCGGGGCTCCTGCTGCTGGGCGGGTGCACCGCCGGCGGCGGGGCCGAGGCGGGCGCCACGGCGTCCGCGCCCGCCTCGCGGACGCCGAGACCCGCCCTCACCGACCTGATCACTCCGAGCCCGACCCCCTCCGCACCGGCGACCGCCGAGCCGGTCGGAACCGTCGTCGACGCCGGGCCGGTCGGCGAGGGAGTCCCCGCCACCGTCTCGGGCACCGGCCCGGCCGACGTGTCGTTCCAGCGGCAGGGCGAGTTCGCGGTCGTCCTGAGCCTGGACTGCTCGGCCTGCACCGGCACGGCGATCGTCACCGCCGCGGGCCGGATGACGCCCTTCGGCGAGGCCGCCGCCCCGATGACGGGGTCGTTCCTGACCGGGATCTTCCGCGACGACCCCGTCGAGCAGCAGGTGATCGTCCGAGCCGACGGGCCGTGGACGCTCGGCCTGCAGAGCTGGAACGACCTCGCGACGGTGAGCGGTGCGCAGTCCGGCACCGGCCCGGCCGTCCTGTTCTTCTCCGACGACGTCCCGCGCGTGACGGTCGACTTCACGCCCGCGGGTCCGGACGACTCGTTCTCCGGCCGCGTATTCACGACCTCCGATCAGCCGCAGCTGTTCGGCGACTCCGTCGCCTTCTCCGAGGTGTTCGAGGCCGACCTGCCCGGCGTCATGGCTGTCCAGACCGAGGGGACCTGGACCGTCACGCCGACGCCCTGACCCGGGGTCGCGTCGCGCCGGCCGCGGAGTCGGGGAACGGGCGCCCCTCGGCCCAGACCCGCTGCACGCGGAGCGATGCGTCGAGCAGGACGACGTCGGCGCGGTACCCGGGGGCCAGCAGGCCGAGGTCGCCCCGGCCGAGCACGCGGGCGGGAACGGCGGTGAGGGCGGCGACGGACGCCTCCAGCCCGAGCCGGCCGGGCCCGACGGCGCGCCGCAGGGCCTCCTCCTGCGTGAGCGTGGATCCGGCGAGCACAGCGGTGCCCGCGAGCCGGGCGACTCCGCCGAGCACCTCGACGTCGAGCGGGCCGAGGCGGTGCGCTCCGTCGCCCGCCCCGGCCGCCGCCATCGCGTCGGTGACGAGCGCGATCCGCCCGGGAGCCGCCGCGAACGCGAGCCGCACCACCTCGACGTCCACGTGCCGGCCGTCGAGGATCAGCTCGAGCGCGACCCGCTCGTCTCCCAGGGCCACCGGGATCGGGCCCGGGGAGCGGTGGCCGATCCCGGGCATGGCGTTGAACGCGTGCGTGACCAGCCGGGCTCCGCGGTGGAACGCGGCCCGCGCCTGGTCGGCGTCCGCCTCGGTGTGGCCCACCGCGACCACCGTGCCGGCGCCGGCGAGCCGCTCCACCGCCGCGAGGGCTCCCGGCAGCTCGGGCGCGAGCGTGATCTGCGCGAGGCGTCCGCGAGCGGCGTCCAGCAGCCGGTCGACCGCGCCGGAGGAGGGGTGCACGAGAGCCGCGGGGTCGTGCGCTCCCCTGCACGAGGGCGCGAGGAACGGGCCCTCGAGGTGGGCGCCGAGCACGAGCGGGTCGGCGGCCGCGAGAGCCGAGACCGCGTCCAGAGAGGCCTCCAGCTGCTCCAGCGGTGCCGACACCAGGCTGACCAGCGAGCGCGTGGTGCCGCGGGAGCGGTGCAGCGCGAGGCCCGCGCGGATCGCCTCCGCTCCTCCGTCGAAGCGGTGACCGCCCCCTCCGTGCACGTGGAGGTCGAGGAAGCCCGGGACAGCGGTGAGGCCCCGCGCGTCGTGCAGCTCCGCCCCCTCCGCCTGCGCCTGCCAGCCGGCGCCGGTGCCGGTCGCCGTGATCGCGCCGTCCCGCGCGAGGAGCCAGTGGTCCTCCACCGTCCCGGCCGCGTCGACCTTCCGTGCGCTGTGGATGATCAGCGCGGCGTGCGCCATGCGGTCGTCTCCTGGGTGTCGGTTCCGGATCGGCGGGGACTCCGCCCCCTCCCGACGATGGCACAGCCCCTGCCGGTCGAGCCGGTCCGACACCGATCACTGCGCCACCCGAACGCATTCCGCGCCTCCGCGTCACGAACAGGGACCTCGCGCGTCTCCTGTGCATGCCTCCCCTGGACACCCGGACCCCCGCCCCCCGCCTCGCCGCCTCCCGCCGGCCGCTCGACGTCGTCGCCATCGCGGCGGCCGCCCTCGTCAACGAGCGCTACCTCGATCGGCGCTTCACCGTCCACCACCTCGCCGCCGAGCTGCGGATGCCCGCCCTGCTGCTGCGGCTGCGGTTCCGCCGCTGCTACGGGCTCGGCCTCGACGAGCACCTCGCCCTCCGCCGACTCGAGCTGGCCGCCGTTCTGATGGCGAGCACCCCCGTCGCTCTCGGCGGCCTCGACCGCATCGCCCGGGGCTCCGGCTACCGGGGCACCGCCGAGCTGGATCGCGACCACCGGAAGCACCGCCGGTCCTCCGCGCTGGCCGCCTGGTTCCGGGCCGCCCCGCGTCCCGAGCGCGAGCACCGGCCCGGCACCCGGCCCGAGGAGGAGCTGCTCGCCGCAGCGCCGGGCGCCGCGACGCCGGCCCGCCCCAGCAGCACCCGCTCGGCACCGGTCACCCCGCTGAGGCGCCGCGCCTGAGCCCGGCCGCGGAGCGGTACAGTGCCACGATGCGCACCTCCGGAACCCGCCGATGACGGCCGTCCGCTACGTCGCGATCGGCGATTCCTTCACCGAGGGCGTCGGCGACGAGCGGCCGGACGGCACCCCGCGCGGCTGGGCCGATCTGACGGCCGCGGGATGGGCGGCGGCCACGGGCGAGCGGATCGAGTACGCCAATCTCGCGATCCGGGGCCGGCTCATCGCGCCGATCCTCGCCGAGCAGCTCGAGCCCGCGCTCGCCCTGGGCCCGACCCACCTCTCCTTCAACGGAGGCGGCAACGACATGCTGCGCCCGCGCGCCGACATCGAGCGGATCGCCGACGCCTACCTCCGTGTGCTCGAGCGCTGCGACGAGCAGGGCGTCGTGCTGATCGCCCTGGCCGGCGCCGACCCGTCTCCGCGGCTCCCGCTCGGCTCTCTCATCCGCCGCCGCGGGGACGCGCTGACCGACGCCGTCCTGCGCCGGACGAGCCACCGGACCGACGTGGTCGTCGCCGACAACTGGCACGACCCCGCTTTCGCCGATCCGGAGCTGTGGTCGGAGGACCGCCTGCACCTCGGCCCGCGGGGACACCGGCGGGTGGCCGACCGGGTCCTGCGGGCGCTCGGGCTCACACCGCCCGCCGCGCTGCCCGACGCTCCCGAGGCCGCACTCCGGCGCGGCGGAACCGTGCAGTACTACCGGCAGCACGTCGCGCCGTGGGTGCGGCGCAGGCTCACCGGCACGTCCTCCGGGGACGGCCGCGCCGCGAAGTACGCGGGCTTCGTGCCGATCGACCCGGTCTGACGCCTCCTCCGAGGAGCACGGCCCTCGTTCGACGCGCAGGGATCGCCCTGTGAGGCGGTCAGCGGCGACCACTCGTGGCCGCTCGACGGCTTCTAGCGCTCAGTGCCAGCCGTACCGCGCCGTGAGCACCCGGGCGACGGCGTCGTACCGAGCGCGCTCCAGAGCTGCTCCTTCGCGGCGCATCCCGGCGGGGTGCACGCGGAACACGCGCTCCGGGTCGACCCAGCTGGGGCGCCCGTCCGGGTCCCAGCCGCCGGTGCCGACGGCCAGGTAGTCGGAGTGCTCCTTCGAGCTCAGCCGCACGGCGAGAACCGTCCCCGACTTCTCGACCGCGAGCACGAGCACCGGGCGGTCCTTGCCGCGGCCGTCGTCCTCCTCGTAGGGGACCCAGGTCCAGACGACCTCGCCCGGGTCCGGGTCGCCGTCGGGCGTGGGCGCGTAGCCCAGGCGGACCCCGCGGAGCCGCGACGGGTCGACCTCGACGGTGCGGCCCACTCCGCTCGCGCCCGGCGTCGGCGCCGTCGTGCTCAGGTACGGGCGCTGCGGGCGGGGCCCGGCGTCCGGCCGCGGGGCGACCGCGCGGCCGAGGAATCGGAGGAGCAGGGACACGACCGAGCGCGAGGAGGGCACCCCGGAACCCTAGCCCGGATCCGCGGCCGCCCGCCCGCGGGGGCGCGCCCGGCGGTCGCCCGTCGCGGACGCGCCGACGGGGTGCCGGCTCCGGAGGGCCGGCACCCCGTCGGGTGCTGCGGAGGAGGGGTCAGTCCGCCAGGACGTAGCCCGCCTCGCCGTGGATGGCCGTGTCGATGCCGGCGATCTCGTCCTCGTTCTTCACACGGAAGCCCATCGTCTTCTGGATGATCCAGCCGATGAGGAGCGTCATGACGAAGGAGTAGGCGAGGACGGTGAAGGCCGCGAGGGCCTGCTTGCCGAGCTGGCTCGCGTCGCCGGTGAGGAACAGGCCCACGCCGGTGCCGAAGAAGCCGATGTAGAGCGTTCCGATGAGGCCGCCGACCAGGTGCACGCCGACCACGTCGAGCGAGTCGTCGTAGCCGAGGCGGTACTTCAGGTCGATCGCCAGGGCGCAGACGGCGCCGGTGATGACGCCCAGGACGATCGCCCAGAACGGCGACAGGCTGGCGCAGGCCGGGGTGATCGCGACGAGGCCCGCGACCGCGCCCGAGGCGGCGCCGATCGAGGTGGGCTTGCCGTCCTTGATCTTCTCGACGACGAGCCAGCCGAGGATCGCGGCGGCCGGAGCGGCGATGGTGTTCAGGAAGGCGACGGCCGCGATGCCGTCGGCGGCGAGCTCGGAGCCGGCGTTGAACCCGAACCAGCCGAACCACAGCAGTCCGGCGCCCAGGAGCACGAACGGCGGGTTGTGCGGCTGGTGCGCGCCCTTGGTGAAGTTGACGCGCTTGCCGAGCACCAGGGCGAGGGCGAGGGCCGCCGCTCCGGCGTTGATGTGGACGGCGGTGCCGCCCGCGAAGTCGATCGCGCCGACGCCGTAGGCGATCCAGCCGCCGTCGACGACGGTGGCGTCGTCGCCGAGGGTGAAGTTGAAGACCCACGAGGCGACCGGGAAGTAGACGACGGTGGCCCAGACGCCGGCGAAGACCATCCAGGCCCCGAACTTCGCGCGGTCGGCGATGGCGCCGGAGATGAGCGCGACGGTGATGATCGCGAACGTCGCCTGGAACGCGGCGAAGGCCAGCGTCGGGTAGGCCGACGTCTGCTCGCCGAGCGCGTCGTTGTAGATGCCCTGCAGGCCGATCTGGGCGGTGTCGATGCCGAGGACGCCGTCGATGCCGACGAAGGTGTCGGTCCCTGCGGGGCCGGACGGGCCGTTGCCGAACGCGATCGCGTAGCCGTACAGGACCCAGAGGACCCCGATGAGGCCCATGGCTCCGAAGCTGAGCATCATCATGCTGATGACGCTCTTCGCACGCACCAGGCCGCCGTAGAAGAAGGCGAGCCCGGGGGTCATGAGCAGGACCAGCGCGGCTGCGATGAGCAGGAACGCGGTATTGCCTTGATCCATTGTTGAACCTCTCGTGAGTGTGCAGAGAAAAGCCCGGAGCGAGGACGCTGCGTCGGAGCACGGCCTGGAGACACGCGGGTGTCGGGTCACCTCGGGTAGCCGACAGTCTGGTGGCGCGAGGTTTCGTCCCGTGAGGCACCACGTTTCGCGGAGGTTACGGCCGAGGCCCCTGTGTAAAAAGCGCGTTACGGCGCGCCGGCGGACGGCACGACGACGACCCCGGGAACGCCGGGAGGAGAGCGGATCCGCCCCTAGGAGCGGGGCGCCATCGAGGTGAGCGCGATGAGCCGCGACATCGAGCGCAGGTACTTCTTGCGGTAGCCGCCGCTCAGCATGTCGCCGCCGAAGACCTCGTCGAGGGGCGTCCCGGAGGCGAGGACCGGGATCTGCGCGTCGTAGACCCGGTCGATGAAGGCCACGAGGCGCAGGGCGTCGGTCTGGTCGGTCAGAGCGGTGACGCCCCGGAGCACGATGGTGTCGACGCCGTCGATCACCTTGATGTAGCGGGAGGGGTGCACGGTGCCCAGGTGGTGCACGGCGTCCGCGAACGGGTCGTCGGTGACGACGGAGCCGGCGGGGGCGGCCGCGACGAGAGCGTCGATCTCCTCGTCGGTGCGCACCACGGCGTGGCCCTCGATGTCGCGGCGCCGGTAGTCGGTGCCGTCGATCCGCATCGTCTCGAAGTGGGCGGCCATCGACTGGATCTCGCGGAGGAAGTCCGCCGCGGCGAAGCGCCCCTCGCCCAGCGCGTTGGGCGGGGTGTTCGAGGTCGCGGCGATGCGGGTCCCGGAGGCGACCAGCTCGCCGAGGAGCCGCGTCATCAGCATCGTGTCGCCCGGGTCGTCCAGCTCGAACTCGTCGATGCACAGCAGCGCCGAGCCCTTGAGGAGCGAGACGGTCGCCGCGTAGCCGAGCGCGCCGACGAGCGCGGTGTACTCGATGAACGTCCCGAAGTAGGTGCGGCCCGGCACCGCGTGCCAGATCGCCGCGAGCAGGTGGGTCTTGCCGACGCCGAAGCCGCCGTCGAGGTACACGCCCGGCTTGACCGCGGGGGCCTTCTTCCGGCCGAAGCCCAGGAAGCCGCCTCCGCCTCCCTTGGATCCGCCGTCGGCGGCGAACGCGCGGAGAGCCTCCACCGCGTCGGCCTGCGAGGGGTACTCCGGGTCGGGACGGTAGCTCTCGAAGGTGGCGCCCTCGAACTGGCGCGGGGGCACCAGCGTCGACGCGATCTCGTGCCCGCTGATCTGGGGCGAGCGGGCGGTCAGGCTGCTCGTCGATCGGACGTCGTCGGGGCTCACTCGCGTCTCGCATCCTGCGCACGGCGGGGTCCGTGCGCTCAGTGGCGGCGGCCGCACCGGGCACGGAGCCGCCGCGGTTCTGTGTCGAACTCTTACGGCGCCCTCCGTGCGGCGTCGTCCGCGGACGCGTACTGTCGCTGAAGGGCGGGCTCCAGCGTAGCCCGCCGTGGAATCACGCCCGCGCTCCGCGCACCATCCTGGAGGTCCTCCTTGTCCGTCGAAACCGATCCGTCGCCGAAGTTCGCCTCCTACGCGCACCCCGAACGGCTCGTCAGCGCCGACTGGCTCGAGCAGCGCCTCGGCACTCCCGGTCTCGTCGTCGTCGAGTCCGACGAGGACGTCCTGCTCTACGAGACCGGCCACATCCCCGGCTCCGTCAAGATCGACTGGCACACCGACCTCAACGACCCGGTGCAGCGCGACTACATCCACGGTGCCGCGTTCGCCGCGCTCGTCGGCGGCAAGGGCATCGCCCGCGACGCCACCGTCGTCGTCTACGGCGACAAGAACAACTGGTGGGCCGCCTACGCGCTCTGGGTCTTCACCCTCTTCGGCCACGAGGACGTCCGTCTGCTCGACGGCGGTCGCGACAAGTGGCTCGCGGAGGGCCGCCCGACGACCACGGACGCCTCCTCCCCGGAGCCCGCCGAGTACCCCGTCGTCGAGCGCAGCGACGCCGAGATCCGCGCCTTCAAGGACGACGTCCTCGCGCACTTCGGCAACCCGCTGATCGACGTCCGCTCCCCGGAGGAGTTCACCGGGCAGCGCACCACGGCGCCGGCCTACCCGGAGGAGGGCGCCCTGCGCGCCGGTCACATCCCCAGCGCGCAGAACGTGCCCTGGGGCAGGGCCGCCGCCGAGGACGGCACCTTCCGCCCCCTCGACGAGCTGAACGGCATCTACCGCGAGGGCGCGGGGCTGAAGGACGGCGACTCCGTCATCGCCTACTGCCGGATCGGCGAGCGCTCCGCCCACACCTGGTTCGTGCTGACCCACCTCCTCGGCTTCGAGGGCGTCCGCAACTACGACGGCTCCTGGACCGAGTGGGGCAGCGCCGTCCGCGTCCCGATCGTGCAGGGCGCCGAGCCCGGCGAGGCCCCCGCGGCCCGCTGACGCGTCACGACGGAGGCCGGGAGCGCCGATCCGCCCGTCGACGGGCCGGATCCGGGCTCCCGGCCTCCGCTGCGACCGCCCGCCGCCCCTCCCCCGATGAGACACTGGACCGGATGACCGACACCACGCTCCCCGACGCTCTGCGCGACATCCGCGAGGAGTTCCTCGCCCTCGAGAAGCCGGAGCGCCTGCAGCTCCTGCTCGAGTTCTCGAACGAGCTCCCCGACCTGCCCGAGCGCTACCGCGACCACCCGGACCTCTTCGAGCGCGTGGAGGAGTGCCAGGCGCCCGTCTTCATCGTCGTCGACGTCGAGGGCGGGATCGTGCACCTGCACGCCACGGCTCCCCGCGAGGCGCCCACGACGCGCGGCTTCGCGTCGATCCTGGCGCAGGGCCTGGCCGGGCTCACCCCCGAGCAGGTGCTCGCCGTCCCCGACGACTTCCCGCAGACCATCGGCCTCTCGGAGGCGGTCTCGCCGCTGCGCCTGCGCGGCATGACCGCGCTGCTCGGCCGTACCAAGCGGCAGGTCCGCGCGCACCTGGCCGCATGATCCTCCGGCCGCTCGTCCCCGCCGGTCCGCCGATCGTGATCGGCGAGGAGGGCGCGCGAGCGGCGGTCGCGGACGCCTGGCGTCCCGACGAGGCGGTGCGCGTGCGCCTGAACATGATCGCGAGCGTCACCGGCTCCAGCACCGGCTCCGACGGCACGAGCGAGACGCTCACCAACCGCGTCGACCGCACGATCCTCGGAGTCGTCCGCGAGCAGGCCGACGTCGTCCTCGTCGGAGCCGCGAGCGTCCGCGCCGAGGGCTACCGCGTCCCCCGGCGGGTCCCGCTCGCCGTCGTCTCCGCCTCGGGCGATCTCGCCGGGCACCGCCTGGAGCTGCAGGAGGGCTCCCGGGTCCTGCTGCTGGTGCCGGAGTCGCGCGGCGCGGTGGAGGGGCTCCCCGCCGGCGTCGAGGTCGTCCCGGTCCCGTCCTCCTCGGAGCGGATCGGCGTCGACGAGCTCCTGGAGGCTCTCGCCGGGCTCGGCCTGCACCGCGTCGTCTGCGAGGGCGGCGCCTCGCTCTCGGGCCAGTTCCTCGCCTCGGGCCGGGTCGACGAGCTGTGCCTCACCACCTCGCCGCGCGTCGTCCTGCCGGGCCTCCCGGTCGCGACGGGCACGGCCGTCGTCGACGACGCCTACGGCCTGACGCTCCTGGCCGCGGACGATTCCGGGGCCGTCTACGCCCGCTGGAGCCGCACGCGCTGAGAGCCGCCCACCCGGCGTGCCTGCGCGTCCCGGGCGCGTCGGAACCCTAGTCTGCGACCGTGCCCGAATTCCCAGCGTCGTCCCAGCTCCCCGAGGAGTTCCGGGTCGCGGCGGAGTCGATCCGCGCCGCTGCCACGCGCGCCGAGCTCACCGTGTCCGAGATCGCCTCGCCGTCGGGTCTCGCGCCCTGGGCCCTCGCCCTGTCGGGCGACGTCGCGCCGCACGCGCACGGACGCGACTCCGAGCTGGGCACGGGGCGCTTCATCCTGCTCTACGACCCCGAGGAGCCCGAGCAGTGGGGCGGCCCCTTCCGTGTCGTCTGCTTCGCCCAGGCCCCGCTCGAGGTCGAGATCGGCACCGATCCGTTCCTCGCCGAGGTCGCCTGGTCCTGGCTCATCGACGCCCTCGGGGCGCGGGGCGCCTCCTATTCCGCCGCGTCCGGCACGGCCACCAAGGTGCTCTCCACCGGTTTCGGCGAGCTTGCCGCTCAGGGGGACGGTGCGCAGATCGAGATCCGCGCCTCCTGGAGCCCGGATGATGCGCAGCTCGCCGCTCACGTGGAAGGGTGGGGGGAGCTGTTGTGCATGCTCGCGGGTCTCCCGCCCGTATCGAGCGACGGTGTGACCCCGCTCGCCTTCCGACGGAACAACCGTGACTGATTACCGTGTCCTCTCCACGCCCGACGAGTTTCTCGCCGCGGTCGACGCCCTCGCCGCCGGCGAGGGCCCCGTCGCCGTCGACGCCGAGCGCGCCTCCGGCTTCACCTACTCGCAGCGCGCGTACCTGATCCAGGTCTACCGGCGCGGTGCCGGCGCGTTCCTCTTCGATCCCCCCGCCATCGGCCGGATGGACGCCCTGCAGGCGGTCATCGGCCAGGAGGAGTGGGTCCTCCACGCCGCCAGCCAGGATCTCGCCTGCCTGCGCGAGGTGGGCCTGGACCCGGTGCGGATCTTCGACACCGAGCTCGCCGCCCGGCTCCTCGGACTGCCCAAGGTGGGCCTCGGCGCCGTCGTCGAGGACCTCCTCGGCATCCACCTGGCCAAGGAGCACTCGGCCGCCGACTGGTCGACCCGCCCCCTCCCCCAGAGCTGGCTCGTCTACGCCGCGAAGGACGTGGAGCTCCTCGTGGACCTCCGCGACCGCATGGAGGAGATGCTCATCGCCGCGCGGAAGACGCGCATCGCCCGCGAGGAGTTCGAGGCGACGCTCGCGCGCGCCCCGAAGGCGGTCCCGCCGGATCCGTGGCGCCGCCTCTCCGGCATGCACTCGCTCCGCGGCCCGCGCCCCCTCGCCGTGGCGCGCGAGCTCTGGCTGGCCCGGGACGCGTTCGCCCGCGAGCGCGACATCGCTCCCGGCCGCCTGATCCCCGACTCCTCGATCATCGCGGTCGCCCGCAACATCCCGACCAGCATCGGACAGCTCTCGGGCCGCCGCGACTTCACCGGCCGCGCCAGCCGCGGCGAGGTCGAGCGCTGGTGGGCCGCGATCGAGCGCGGGACGACGACCGAGGACCTGCCGAGCCCGACCCGCCCTGCCGCCGACACGCTCCCCCCTCCGCGCGCGTGGGGCGATCGCAACCCGGCCGCCGACGCCCGTCTGAAGGCGGGACGCGCCGTGGTCACCGAGATCGCCGAGCTGCTCTCGCTCCCGGTCGAGAACCTGCTCACGCCGGAGCTGCTGCGCCGGGTGGCCTGGAACCCGCCCGAGCCGTTGACCGCGGAGTCGGTCGCCGCGGAGCTCACCCGCGCCGGCGCCCGCGCCTGGCAGGTCGAAGCCACGTCGGGCTCGATCGCCACCGCGTTTGTCGAAGCGGCCCAAGCGCCGGCCGAGGGCACCGAAACCCCTTCGTAGGAAGCGGCAAAGGATTCCGGCTGCGCGGTACCGGTTCCTACGATCGACGGCGACCGTGAGTTCCTGGGAGGCATTGTGGCCGAGAGATCCGAAGTCGTGTTCGTCGACGGAGTCCGTACTCCGTTCGGGCGTGCCGGCGAGAAGGGCATGTACTGGCAGACCCGAGCCGACGACCTCGTCGTCAAGGCGATGATCGGTCTGCTGGAGCGCAACGGCGCGCTGCCGAAGGAGCGGGTGGACGAGGTGGCGATCGCCGCCACCACCCAGCAGGGCGACCAGGGCCTGACCCTCGGCCGCACGGCGGCGCTGCTCGCCGGGCTGCCGAAGTCGGTGCCCGGCTTCGCCATCGACCGCATGTGCGCCGGAGCGATGACCTCGGTCACCGCGACCGCGGGCGGCATCGCGTTCGGCGCCTACGACGTGGTCCTCGCCGGCGGCGTGGAGCACATGGGCCGGCATCCGATGGGCTTCGGCGCCGACCCCAACCCGCGCTTCCTCTCCGAGCGCCTCGTCGGCGAGGACGCGCTCAACATGGGCCGCACGGCGGAGCGGATCCACGACCGCTTCCCGCACCTGACGAAGGAGCGCGCCGACCACTACGCCCTGCGGAGCCAGCAGAAGCTCGCCGCCGCGTACGCCGCCGGCAGCATCCAGCCGGACCTCGTCCCCGTCGCCACGCGCAGTGCCGCGGGCTGGGGCCTCGCGACCGCCGATGAGGCACCGCGCCCCGAGACGACCCTCGAGGGCCTCGCGGGCCTGCGGACCCCGTTCCGCCCCCACGGCCGGGTGACCGCGGGCAACTCCTCCGGGCTCAACGACGGGGCGACGGTGTCGCTCCTGGCCAGCGCCGAGGCCGCGGAGGAGCTGGGCCTGTCCGCGAAGATGCGGATGGTGAGCTTCGCGTACGCCGGCGTCGAGCCCGAGATCATGGGCATCGGCCCGGTCCCCTCGACCGAGAAGGCGCTCCGCAAGGCGGGCCTGGGCATCGAGGACATCGGGCTCTTCGAGCTCAACGAGGCGTTCGCCGTGCAGGTGCTCTCCTTCCTCGACCATTTCGGCCTCGACGACGACGACCCGCGCGTCAACGAGTACGGCGGAGCGATCGCGATCGGCCACCCGCTCGCCTCCTCCGGGGTCCGGCTGATGATCCAGCTGGCCCGGCAGTTCGAGTCGCACCCCGAGGTCCGCTACGGCGTGACGGCCCTCTGCGTCGGCCTCGGCCAGGGCGGCACGGTGATCTGGGAGAACCCGCACTACGACGGCAAGCGCGGACGACGGAAGGGACGCTGACCCATGCTCGACGGATTCGAGAACCTCGTGGACCTCGCCGAGGGCGAGGTCGTCACCCACTCCTACGTCTGCGACGTGCCGCTGCCCAGCGGCCGCACGCTCGCCCTGATCACGCTCGACAACGACCGCGACCACACCCGCCCCAACACCTTCGGGCCGGCGTCGCTCTTCGAGCTGGCGGACGTCCTCCTCACGCAGAAGGAGCGCGCCTCGCGCGGCGAGATCCAGGCGGTCGGCATCACCGGCAAGCCGTTCATCCTCGCCGCGGGAGCCGACCTCAGCAAGGTCGGGGCCATCCCGAGCCGTGAGCTCGGCCGCCAGCTGGCGCGCCTGGGCCACCGCACGCTGGGGATGCTGGCCGAGCTGGGCGTGCCGTCCTTCGCCTTCATCAACGGCCTCGCCCTGGGCGGCGGCACCGAGATCGGCCTGAACGCCGACTACCGCACCGTCGACTCCTCCATCCCCGCGCTCGGGCTCCCCGAGGTCTTCCTCGGCATCATCCCCGGCTGGGGCGGCGCGTGGCTCCTGCCGAACCTGATCGGCATCGAGAACGCCCTCAAGGTCGTGGTCGAGAACCCGCTCAAGAACAACCGCACGCTCAAGGGCCAGGAGGTGTTCGACCTCGGCATCGCCGACGCGATCTTCCCGCCCGCCGCCTTCCTCGAGGACTCGCTCCGCTGGGCCGACGGCGTGATCGGCGGCTCCGTGAAGGTGGAGCGGCCGAACGCACCCGGCAAGCTGGAGCGGCTGGTCAAGTGGGACGTCGCGATCTCGATCGCTCGCAAGCAGCTGGAGTCGCGGATCGGCACGGTCGCGGCGTCTCCGTACCGCGCGCTGGAGCTTCTCAAGGCCGCGAAGAACACCACCCGCGAGGAGGGCTTCGCCGCCGAGGACGAGGCGCTGGCCGACCTGATCTCGGGCGACCAGTTCCGCGCGAGCATCTACGCGTTCGATCTGGTGCAGAAGCGCGCCAAGCGTCCCGCGGGAGCGCCCGACAGGGCGCTGGCCAAGCCCGTCACCAAGGTCGGGGTCGTCGGCGCGGGCCTCATGGCCTCGCAGTTCGCGCTGCTCTTCCTCCGCCGCCTCCAGGTGCCGGTGGTCATCACCGACCTCGACCAGGAGCGGGTCGACAAGGGCGTCGCGGGCATCCGCGCCGAGATCGATGCGCTGCTGGCGAAGGGGCGCGTCTCTCCCGACGACGCGAACCGCCTCCGGGCGCTGATCACCGGCACGACCGATCGCTCCGACTTCGCCGACGCCGACTGGGTGATCGAGGCGGTCTTCGAGGAGCTGTCGGTGAAGCAGGAGGTCTTCGCCGACATCGAGCGCTACGTCTCGCCCACGGCGGTGCTCGCGACCAACACCTCGTCCCTCTCCGTCGAGCGCATCGGCGAGCGGCTGGAGCACCCCGAGCGCCTCGTCGGCTTCCACTTCTTCAACCCGGTCGCGGTCATGCCGCTGATCGAGGTGGTCCGGACGCCGCACACCGACGACGAGACCCTCTCGACGGCGATGGTCACCGCCGCGAAGCTCAAGAAGAACGCCGTCATCACGCGCGACACCCCGGGCTTCGTGGTGAACCGCGTGCTGGCGAAGGTCCTGGGCGAGGCGATGCACGCGGGCGACACGGGCACTCCCTTCGAGGTCGTCGAGCAGTCGCTGGCTCCGTTCGGCCTGCCGATGACCCCGTTCGAGCTGCTCGAGCTGGTGGGCCTCAAGGTCGGCGCGCACGTGCTCGACACCCACCACGCCGCGTTCCCCGACCGCTTCTTCGACAGCCCCAACCTGCACCGCCTCGCCGAGCTCGGCCACGTCTTCGAGCGCGACGCGAAGGGGCGTGTGAAGGGCGTCGACAAGCGCGCGGTCGCGATCGTCGCCGGGGGCACGGAGCCGATGACGGCCGAGCAGCTGCGGCTGCGCGTCGAGACGGGTCTCGCGGACGAGGTCAAGCGGATGCTGGACGACGACGTCGTGCACGCCGCGGAGGACATCGACCTCTGCCTGATCCTCGGCGCGGGCTACCCGTTCCAGATGGGCGGGCTCACGCCCTACCTCGACCGGGTCGGCGCGAGCGAGCGGGCGTTCGGGGACACGTTCCACCACCCCGCGATCCGCGGCGTCGACTGACGCGGAGTGCAGTGACGCGGAAGGGGCGCCGGATCTGATCCGGCGCCCCTTCCGCGCGTCGCCTGCGGGACGGGTCCCGACGGACGATCAGTCGCTGCGGGCGTCGTCCCGGGCCTCGACCTCGTCCGGGAGCGGACGGGCGACCGGGATCTTGCTGCCCAGCACCTGCGCGACGACGTCGCGGGCGATGTGCTGGGGAGTGAGCCCGACGTCCTCGAGGATCTCCTCGCGCTTCGCGTGGTCGAGGAACTGGTCGGGCAGCCCGAGCTCTGTCACCGCGGTGTCCACGCCGGCCTCGCGCAGGTCCTGGCGGATGCGCGTGCCGATCCCGCCGACGCGCACCCCGTCCTCGATCGAGACGACGATTCGGTGCTCGCGGGCGAGCTCGATGATGCTGGTGGGCACGGGCACGACCCAGCGGGGGTCGACGACAGTGGCTCCGATGCCCTGGGCCGCGAGCCGCTGAGCGACCTCGAGACCCATCGCGGCCATCGGCCCGACCGTGACCAGCAGCACGTCCTTGCGCTCGGCGCGGGCGAGCACGTCGACTCCGTCGCCGAGGCGCTCGACGGCGTCGATCTCGTCGCCGACGCTCCCCTTCGAGAAGCGCACCACGGTCGGCGCGTCGGTGACGCCCACGGCCTCGCGCAGCTCCTCGCGCAGACGCACGGAGTCGCGCGGAGCGGCGAGGCGGATGTTCGGGACGACCTGCAGGATCGCCAGATCCCACATGCCGTGGTGGCTCGGACCGTCGGGCCCGGTGACTCCGGCGCGGTCCAGTACGAAGGTGACGCCCGCGCGGTGCAGTGCGACGTCCATCAAGACCTGGTCGAAGGCGCGGTTCACGAAGGTGGCGTACAGCGCGACGACCGGATGCAGCCCGCCGAAGGCGAGACCGGCGGCCGAGGTCACGGCGTGCTGCTCCGCGATGCCGACGTCGAAGACGCGCTCCGGGTACTTCTCCGCGAGGCGGTCGAGACCGACGGGCCGGAGCATGGCGGCCGTGATGCCGACGATCGTCGGGTCCTGGTCGGCCAGGGTGACGATCTCCTCGGCGAACACCGAGGTCCACGATCGGGCCCCGGCCGCGCTCAGCGGCTCGCCCGTCTCGGGGTCGATCTGCCCGACGGCGTGGAACTGGTCGGCGAGGTCGTGCACGGCCGGACCGAAGCCCTTGCCCTTCTGGGTGATCGCGTGGACGATGACCGGCTGGCCGTAGTCCTTCGCCTGCTGGAGGGCCTCCTCCATCGCCGTCAGGTCGTGTCCGTCGATCGGCCCCAGGTACTTGATGTCGAGGTTGGAGTAGAGCGCCTCGTTGTTGATGAAGCGGCTGAGGAAGCCGTGGAGCCCGCCGCGCACGCCGCGGTAGACGGCGGCGGCGGGGCCGCCCAGCCGCTCCGAGACGGCCCGGGAGCCGCGGTGGATCGTGCGGTAGGTCGGCCGCGTGCGGACGCCGTTGAGGAAGCGGGCCATGCCGCCGATGGTCGGGGCGTAGGAGCGCCCGTTGTCGTTGACCACGATGACCAGCCCGCGGGAGTTGTCGTCGCTGATGTTGTTCAGCGCCTCCCAGGTCATGCCGCCGGTGAGGGCGCCGTCGCCCACGACCGCGACGACGTGGCGGTCGGTCTGACCGGTCATCGTGAAGGCGCGGGAGATGCCGTCCGCCCAGGACAGCGAGCTGGAGGCGTGCGAGCTCTCGACGATGTCGTGCGGCGACTCCCTCCGCTGCGGGTAGCCGGCGAGGCCGCCGCGCTGCCGGAGCTTCGAGAAGTCCTGGCGACCGGTGAGCAGCTTGTGGACGTAGGACTGGTGGCCGGTGTCGAACACGATCGCGTCGTGCGGCGAGTCGAAGACCCGGTGGATCGCGATGGTCGTCTCGACGACGCCGAGGTTCGGCCCCAGGTGGCCGCCGGTCTTCGAGACCTCGCGCACGAGGAAGTCGCGGATCTCCTGCGCCAGCGTCTCGAGCTCGGCCGCGGTCAGGCGATCGAGATCGCGAGGACCGCCGATGGTCTCGAGAACAGCCATGCGCGCCGCCTTCCGGGGTCGTGAGCGAGGTGGGGACGTCTCCCGAGTCTACGCACGGGGCCCCCGGGAACGCGTGTGCGCCTCCCCCGCAGGGAAGGCGCACACGCTCTGCGGCTGATCTAGACGAGCGAGCGCAGCACGTACTGCAGGATGCCGCCGTTGCGGTAGTAGTCCGCCTCACCGGGGGTGTCGATGCGGACGACCGCGTCGAACTCGACGGTCTGCTTGCCCTCGGCCGAGTGCTCGGTCGGCTCGGCGACGACGTGGACCGTCTTGGGGGTGACGCCCTCGTTCAGCTCCTCGATGCCCGAGATGCTGATCGACTCGGTGCCGTCCAGGCCCAGCGACTCCCAGCTCTCGCCCGCGGGGAACTGCAGCGGGACGACGCCCATGCCGATGAGGTTCGAGCGGTGGATCCGCTCGAAGCTCTCGACGATGACCGCCTTGACGCCCAGCAGGCTCGTGCCCTTGGCCGCCCAGTCGCGCGACGAGCCGGAGCCGTACTCCTTGCCGCCCAGGATAACGAGCGGGGTGCCCTCGGCCTGGTAGTTCTGCGACGCGTCGTAGATGAACGACTGCGGGGCGTCCGGCTGAGTGAAGTCGCGGGTGTAACCGCCCTCCACGCCGTCGAGCAGCTGGTTGCGCAGGCGGATGTTCGCGAACGTGCCGCGGATCATCACCTCGTGGTTGCCGCGGCGCGAGCCGTAGGAGTTGTAGTCCTTGCGGTCGATGCCGTGCTCGTCGAGGTAGCGGCCGGCGGGGCTGTCGGCCTTGATCGAGCCGGCGGGGCTGATGTGGTCGGTCGTGACGGAGTCGCCGAGCTTGGCGAGCACGCGGGCACCGGCGATGTCGGTGACCGGGGTCGTCTCCATCGTCATGCCGTCGAAGTACGGGGGCTTCCGCACGTAGGTCGACGACTCGTCCCACTCGAAGATCGAGCCCTCGGGGGTCTGCAGCGCGCGCCAGCGCTCGTCACCGTCGAACACGCCCGCGTACTGCGTGTCGAACATCGACTTGTCGATCGACGAGTCGATCGTCGCCTGCACCTCGGCCGCGTCGGGCCAGATGTCCTTGAGGAACACGTCATTGCCGTCGGAGTCGGTGCCGAGCGCGTCGACCTCGAAGTCGAAGTTCATCGAGCCGGCGAGCGCGTAGGCGATGACGAGCGGGGGGCTCGCCAGGTAGTTCATCTTCACGTCCGGGTTGATGCGGCCCTCGAAGTTGCGGTTGCCCGAGAGCACGGCGGTCACGGCGAGGTCGTTGTCCTGCACCGCGGCCGAGATCTCCTCGAGCAGCGGGCCGGAGTTGCCGATGCAGGTCGTGCAGCCGTAGCCGACCGTGTAGAAGCCGAGCGCTTCGAGCGACTCGGTCAGGCCGGCCTTCTCGTAGTAGTCGGTGACGACCTTCGATCCGGGCGCCAGCGTGGTCTTGACCCACGGCTTGGCCTTCAGACCCTTCTGCGCCGCGTTGCGGGCCAGCAGGCCGGCCGCGAGCATGACGGACGGGTTCGACGTGTTGGTGCACGAGGTGATCGCCGCGATCGCGACGGCGCCGTGATCGATCGTGAAGGTCCCGCCCTCGCCGAGCTCGACCGTGGTCGGCTTGGAGGCGGTCGCCGGCGCGTGCGAGCGGTGGGTGTGCTCGTGGCTGCTGTGCTCGTCCTGCGGCTGCAGCTCTCCGGGGTCGGAGGCGGGGAACGACTCCGCGATGGTCAGGTCGACGATGTCGTGCGAGACGTCCGCGTAGTTGGTGAGGTCCGACTCGAACTGCGTCTTGGCGGACGAGAGCTCGATCCGGTCCTGCGGGCGCTTCGGGCCGGCGATCGAGGGGACGACGGTGCCGAGGTCGAGCTCGAGGTACTCGCTGAAGACCGGCTCGACCGCGGGGTCGTGCCAGAGCTTCTGCAGCTTGGAGTACTGCTCGACGAGGGCGATCTGCTCGTCGCTGCGGCCGGTGAGGCGCAGGTAGTCGAGGGTCACGTCGTCGATGGGGAACATCGCGGCGGTGGAGCCGAACTCGGGGCTCATGTTGCCGATGGTGGCGCGGTTGGCGAGCGGCACCGCGGCGACGCCGGCCCCGTAGAACTCGACGAACTTGCCGACCACGCCGTGCTTGCGCAGCATCTGCGTGATGGTGAGCACGACGTCCGTCGCGGTCACGCCGGTCGGGATCGAGCCGGTGAGCTTGAAGCCGACGACCTTCGGGATGAGCATCGAGACGGGCTGGCCGAGCATCGCGGCCTCGGCTTCGATGCCGCCGACGCCCCAGCCGAGCACGCCGAGGCCGTTGACCATCGTCGTGTGCGAGTCGGTGCCGACGCAGGTGTCGGGGTAGGCGCGCAGCGCGCCGCCCACCTCGCGGGTCATGGTGACGCGGGCCAGGTACTCGATGTTGACCTGGTGCACGATGCCGGTTCCGGGCGGGACGACCTTGAAGTCGTCGAAGGCGGTCTGGCCCCAGCGGAGGAACTGGTACCGCTCGCCGTTGCGCTCGTACTCGAGCTCGACGTTGCGCTCGAGCGCGTCCTCGGTGCCGAAGAGGTCGGCGATGACGGAGTGGTCGATGACCATCTCGGCGGGCGCGAGCGGGTTGATCCGGTTCGCGTCGCCGCCCAGGGCAGCGACGGCCTCGCGCATGGTGGCGAGGTCGACGATGCAGGGCACGCCGGTGAAGTCCTGCATGACCACGCGGGCCGGCGTGAACTGGATCTCGGTGTCGGGCTCCGACTCCGGGACCCACTCGCCGAGGGCGCGGATGTGGTCGGCGGTGATGTTCGCGCCGTCCTCCGTGCGGAGGAGGTTCTCGAGCAGCACCTTGAGGCTGAACGGGAGCTTCTCGTGACCGGGGACCCGGTCGATGCGGAACACCTCGTAGTCGGTCGAGCCGACCTTCAGGGTGTCTTTCGATCCAAAGCTGTCTACCGCGGACACGTCGCCCTCTCCTTCGCTGACTGCAGCGTCCGCCGACGGGCGGAGCCGCTCTCCGTCCTCATCTTGACGACCGCGCACAGCGGCCTGCCACCAAGGAGGACCTAACTCCTCGACGCCGAGGCGCCCGGTCGACCTCGCCGCGACGGTGCGGGGAGGCGAGCGCTATTTATCTCGACGTCGAGACAATTCTATGCACGATCCGGAGCATCGCCCGCATCGGCGCGCTCGCCGGCTCCGCGGTACTCGGCCCGGACTGCGAGCACGGTGAGCACCAGCAGCGGCGCGTACAGGGGCAGGCCCAGCGCCAGCTTCCAGATGCCCAGCGCCGTGGTGTCCTCGGCGAGGAACAGCGGGTACTGCACGGCCAGGCGCAGGAGGAAGAGCCCCGCCCACGCGAGGGTCAGGGCGCCGAAGAGGCGGCGCTTGCGCCGATCGGACCGCCAGGCGGTGCCGTCCCCCATCAGGAAGCCGGCGGCGACGCCGATCAGGGGCCAGCGCACGACGACGGAGAGGAGGAAGACGAGCCCGTAGACGAGGTTGGTGAGCAGCCCCAGGGCGAAGTTGTCGACGCCCCGCCCGGTGAACAGCGCCAGTGCGGCCGAGACCACCACGGCGAGCAGCCCGCCGACGGCCTGGATCACCGGCGTCCGGCCGAGCACCCGCGCCACCGTGAACGCCACGGCGAGCCCGACGGATGCGACCAGCGAGAGCACCAGCTCCGAGGTGACCGTGTAGAGCAGGACGAAGGCGATGCCGGGCACGACGGCCTCGAGGATCCCCCGGACGCCGCCCATGGTGCGCAGCAGCGCCTTCCCGTCGAACGGCTCGCCGTCGGCGACCGCGCCGAGTCCCGAGCGGCGGGCGGCCTGCGCGATCGCGTCGCCCACCTCGGGCCGGACCGGCTCCTCCGATCGGGCCGGGTCCTCGGGCCGCACCGGCTCCATGCCGGTCAGCTCGCGCTCTGCTGGGTCTGGCTGCCGGTCGGCACCTTCAGCGGGATCAGGTCGCGCGGAGGCATCGGGCCGCTGCCGCGGACCACGACGATGCTGCGGAAGAGCTCCTCGACCGAGGCGGCCGCCTGCTCGTCGACGGCTCCGGCTCCGGCGATCACGCCGCGGAGGAACCAGCGCGGACCGTCGACGCCGACGAACCGGGCGACGCGGGTCTGGCCGCCGGCGATCGGGAGCTCGGCGACGAGCTCCGGACCGAAGACGCCGTCGCGCTCCGTCGTCGATCCGCCCTGACGGCCGATCTGCTCGGCGATCTGGCCGCGGATCTCGTGCCAGAGGCCCGAGGAGCGCGGCGCGGAGAAGGGCTGCACCTGCAGCGTCGACCCTGCGTAGTCGAGGCCGACGGCGATGACGCGCTTGGTCCCCTCCTCGACCTCGAGGCGGATGTGCATGCCCTCGCGGGGAAGCACCTTCACCCCGCCGAGGTCGATGTAGGGGCGGACCGGGTTGGCCTCGCGCTCGTCCAGGGGCCCGGCCTCCGCGCGATCCTCCGGCGCCGACTTCTCGAAGTCCTGCTGGACGGGCTCGGCGGCCTCGCCGGCCGTGGGCTGGATGTCGCTCATGCGCTCTCCTCGTGGATTCTGGTCTCCTGGGCGCCGGCGGCGTACCCGGTGGATCCGAAGCCGCCCGTGCCGCGGACCGACTCGGGAAGCTCGTCGACGGTCGTGAACCTCGCCTGGACGACGGGGACGATCACGAGCTGCGCGATCCGGTCCCCCGCCGAGACGCGGTACGTCTCGCGGCTGTCGGTGTTCAGCAGCGCCACCCGGATCTCGCCGCGGTAGCCCGCGTCGATCGTTCCGGGGGCGTTGACGACGGTGATGCCGTGCCTGAAGGCCAGCCCGCTGCGGGGGACGACGAAGCCGGCGTGGCCCTCCGGGAGGGCGACGGCCACCCCGGTGCCGACGGAGGCGCGCTCACCGGGGGCGAGCACCACGTCCTCCGTCGAGTGGAGATCGGCTCCCGCGTCGCCCGGACGGGCGTAGGAGGGGAGCCGGTCCGCGGTGATCGGGACGTCGACGGTTGCAGGCACGTGACGAGGGTAGACCAAACGTCTGATCCAATAGGGTCATGCCGTCCTACCGAGAGAGGCTGTGGCCCGCGCCCTGGCTCTTCGTCGCCACCGCCCTCGTGATCCCCGCCAGCATCCTGGTGTTCGCGCCCATCGACCTCGCGGTGGGGGTGATCGTCGCGGTCGTTCTGTACGCGGGCTGCGTGCTGTCGCTGCTGGCCCTCTCCCCCGTGATCGAGGTGGCGGAGGGGGAGCTGCGCGCCGGCCGCGCGCACATCCCGCTGGACCTCGTGGGCGAGCCGTCCTCCTACTCGGGGGACCAGGCGTTCGCCGAGCGCGGGACGCGCCTGGACGCGCGGGCGTACCTGGTCATCCGCGGCTGGGTGAAGGAGGTGGTGCGGGTCCCGATCGAGGATCCGGCCGACCCGACGCCGTACTGGCTGGTCTCCACCCGCCGCCCGGACGACATCGTCGCCGCGATCCGGGGATCACGGCGACGGAGCGGTCGTCCTTCGGAGCCGGGAGGCGCTTAAGCGGCGCACTCCAGGCAGATCGGTCCGAGCTTCTCCTCGTGGTCGATCTGCGAGCGGTGCTTCACGAGGAAGCAGCTCACGCACGTGAACTCGTCCGCCTGGGGCGGAAGGACCACGACGTCCAGATCGAGGTCGGACAGATCGGCACCGGGCAGTTCGAATCCGCCCGGGTTGTCGGCGTCATCGACGTCGACGACTCCGGACATCTTGTCGGGGACTCGCTCCTTCAGGGCCTCGATCGACTCGGAGTCGTCATCGGTCTTGCGGGGGGCGTCGTAGTCCGTAGCCATTCCCATCCACTTCTTATTTCTGCTGTTCAACAAATCGGCGGGGTCAGTGTGCATCACGACGCATCGATTCGCAAACCACCTCGAACGGCTCTTGACACCCGCTCGCCCCGCCTCCTTCCGCACCAACTTTCGACCCGCCCGGGGTATTCCCGGCCGATCGCCCGGGCGCGTGGCATCCTTGCCCGGTCCGCGTCCAGAAGGAGGGTCCCCACGATGATGGAACTGAAGGTGATCGGCGTCGAGGGCGGATCGCTCGTCCTCGTGTCCGAGGGCGGCGAGCGCTTCTCGGTCCGCATCGACGAGACGCTGCAGAGCCAGCTGCGGCCGCGGGTCCACACCCTCCCGCCGCGCGAGAAGCGCGTCTCCCCCCGCGAGATCCAGGCCCACATCCGCTCCGGGCTCTCCGCCGAGGAGGTCGCCGAGCTCACGGGCGCCGACCTGGGCTACGTCCAGCGCTTCGAGGGACCCGTCACGGCCGAGCGCGAGCACATCGTCGCGTCCGCCCTCGCCGTGCGCGTCTACACGACCACCGACCCCGATCCCCTCGAGGAGGGCACGCCCTTCGGCGATGTCATCCGCGACCGCCTCGCGTCGCTCGGCGCCGAGGGCGAGCAGTGGTCGAGCTGGAAGGAGGAGGAGGGCTGGGTCGTCAAGCTCCTCTTCCGCTCGGACGAGATCGACCACGACGCCCGCTGGCGCTTCGACCCGCGGAAGGCGCTGCTGTCGCCGCTGACCTCCGAGGCGATCACGCTCTCGCAGCAGGGTGAGATCAGGCCGACCCTCATCCCGCGCCTGCGCGCCGTCATCCCCGCCGCCGTCGACGAGCTCGCCACGCGCTTCGACCCGGAGTCCGCGGAGGCGCCGAGCCGCTCCGCCCGGGCCGACCACCCCACCGCCGGCCGCCCCGCCGCGATGCCGCACGCCCGGCCGGCCGCCGTCCGCCCCTCCGACACGGAGCCGCAGCCGGCCCTCTCCGAGACCCCGCGCCCGATCTCGACGCTCCCCCGCCCCGTCACGAGCACGACGGAGCAGCGCGAGCGCAACCTCAACGACACCGCCGACCTGCTCGACGCCCTGCGTCGCCGCCGGGGCGAGCGCGATCACGCCTCGAGCCTCCGCGTCCGCGAGGAGCCGGAGCCCGAGGCCGAGGCCGCTCCTCCCGTCGAGAAGGCACCGGAGCCGCCGCGCACCGCTCCCCCGGTCCCCGAGCAGCCGTCGGGCGTGCGCGGGAGCCTCCGCCGGGGGCGGGCGTCGATGCCGAGCTGGGACGAGATCGTCTTCGGAGCGCGCAGCGACGACTGACCCTCCGCCGGCGCGGCTCCGCCGGGGCGGACGGTGCCCCCCGTCCCTCCGGCCCGGCTCAGGCCAGCGCGCCGAAGCGGAGGAGCGGCACCTGCGTCTCCTCCGGCGTGAGCGACCCGTGCTGCCCGATCATCGAGCGGCCGGAGGAGTCGTCCGCCGCGTAGTAGGCGATGGTCCTCCGTGCCGCGACGAACACGTCGCCCATCCGCTCGGCCGCCGCCGGTGAGACCTCGCCGAACCAGCCGCTCGCAGCGACCCCGTCGCGTGTCGCGATCCAGGAGCGTGCGCCCTCCGCCTCGATCCAGCGCCGCGCCACGTCGTCGGGGTCCACACCCGGCTCGAGGTGGAGCTGCAGGCAGCGGGGCTCTCCGCCGAGGTGCCGGACGCCCTCGAGCAGCGGTCCCCGCTCGACGAGCACGTGCGAGGACGCCGGGACGTCCACGATGCCGTGGTCGGCGGTGACCAGCACGCTCTCGCGGGCGGAGAGCCCGCGGACCGCTCCGCCGACCTCCCCGTCCAGGAGCTCGAGCGCTGCCGTCCACTCCGGCGACTCCCAGCCGCGCGCGTGCGCCGCCTGGTCGAGCTCGGGGACGTAGAGGTACACGAGCTGCCGGCCGCCCTCGTCGAGCAGGGCGCGCGCCGCCGCGAAGCGCTCGGCGACGCCGCCGGCGGAGTGGTACTCGGCGCCGCGCAGGATCGCCCGCGTGAGACCGGAGCGGGCGTACCGCGCGGGGCCGATCACTCCGGCCCGGACACCGGCGGCCGAGGCCTGCTCGAAGACCGTGGGGTGGGGCTGCCACATCTCGGGCACCATGCCCTCGTCCCAGCCGGAGAGCTGGTTGACCAGGCGGTCGGAGGCGCGGTCGAGCACGCGGTAGCCGACCATCCCGTGCCCGCCCGGGCGCAGGCCCGTCGTCAGGCTCGCCAGGGCCGCCGCGGTGGTCGTCGGGAAGCCCGAGACGAGCGTGGTGCCGCGGTTGAGGGCCGGAGCGAGCGTGCGCGAGTGGCCCCCGCGCTGGCGGAGGTTCGCGGCACCCAGGCCGTCGACGAGGACGATCACGATCCGCTCGACGCGGGGCGAACCGAAGAGGCCGGGGCGGCCCAGGAGCGCGTCGAGGGCGCCCGGCAGGACGTCGGCGAGGCTCCGCCGCCCGTCGGGGGCTGGCGGTAGCATGTGGGTCATCGCGCCCAGTTTCGCACAGCGCCGCCGTCCCCGCCGGGCCGGTGCGGCGGAGCGTGCGCGTGAACGGGAGGGCCGGTCCCGTCCGCGAGGCGCCGTCTCCGCTCCGCCCGTCCCGTCGAGCGCCGCAGGGCGGTGCAGTCCCCCGCCGCCGCCCCGCGCCCGCCACCGAATCGAGTCATGAACGCTGCAGCCCCCTCCTCCGGATCCTCGCTCACCGAGCGCATCGAGGACGTCGACGTCTCGGCCGAGATGGAGGGGTCCTTCCTCGAGTACGCGTACTCGGTCATCTACTCGCGGGCCCTGCCCGACGCCCGCGACGGTCTCAAGCCGGTGCAGCGCCGGATCCTCTACATGATGAGCGAGATGGGGCTGCGGCCCGATCACGGCCACGTGAAGTCGGCCCGCGTGGTCGGCGAGGTGATGGGCAAGCTGCACCCGCACGGCGACGCCTCGATCTACGACTCCCTCGTCCGCCTCGCCCAGCCGTTCACGATGAGGGTCGCCCTCGTCGACGGGCACGGCAACTTCGGCTCCCTCGACGACGGCCCGGCCGCGGCCCGCTACACCGAGGCCCGCCTCGCCCCGGCCGCCACGGCCATGACCGAGCACCTCGGCGAGGACGTCGTCGACTTCGTCCCGAACTACGACAACTCGCACGACCAGCCCGAGGTCCTCCCCTCCGCGTTCCCGAACCTGCTGGTCAACGGGGCCAGCGGCATCGCCGTCGGCATGGCGACGAACATGGCGCCCCACAACCTCGTGGAGGTGATCGGGGCGGCCCGGCACCTGATCGCCCATCCCGACGCGTCCCTGGACGACCTGATGTCGTTCGTCCCGGGACCGGACTTCCCGAGCGGTGGCACGATCGTCGGCCTCGCCGGCGTGCGCGACGCCTACGCGACCGGCCGGGGCGGCTTCAAGACCCGTGCCCGCGTCTCGGTCGAGAGCATCACCGCGCGCAAGTCCGGCCTGGTCGTCACCGAGCTGCCCTACCTCGTCGGCGCCGAGAAGGTCATCGACAAGATCAAGGACGGCGTCCAGAGCAAGAAGCTCAGCGGCATCTCGGACGTCACCGACCTGACGGACCGGGACAACGGCCTCCGGCTCGTCATCGGGATCAAGACCGGCTTCAGTCCCGAGGCCGTCCTCGAGCAGCTCTACCGCTACACGCCCCTCGAGGACGCGTTCTCGATCAACAACGTCGCGCTGGTCGACGGCGGCCCGCGCACCCTCGGCCTGAAGGAGCTGCTGCAGGTCTACATCGGCCACCGGGTGAAGGTCGTCACCCGGCGGACCCGCTACCGACTGCGCAAGCGCCAGGAGCGGCTGCACCTGGTCGAGGGCCTGCTCATCGCGATCCTCGACATCGACGAGGTCATCCAGCTGATCCGCGGGAGCGACGACACCGCGGCGGCGCGGGCCCGGCTGATCGAGGTCTTCGACCTCAGCACCCTGCAGGCCGACTACATCCTCGAGCTCCAGCTCCGCCGTCTCACGAAGTTCTCGCGCATCGAGCTCGAGACCGAGCGCGACACCCTCCTCGCCGAGATCGCCGAGCTCGAGGCCCTCCTCGCCAGCCGCTCACGGATCGACGAGCTGGTCTCGGACGAGCTCGACGAGGTCGCCCAGCGCCTCGGGACCCCGCGGCGCACCCTGCTCACCGAGGCGCGTCCCTCCGTCGCCACCACCGGGCGGAAGGCCGCCGCGGTGCTCGAGATCGCGGACGTGCCCTGCCGGGTGCTGCTGAGCACCACCGGCCGCATGGTGCGGGTCGACCGCGACCCCGAGGCCGCTCCCCACCCCGAGCGCGCCACGCGCCGCTCGAAGCACGACGCCGTCCTCAGCGTGCTCGACACGACCAGCCGGACGGAGATCGGCGCGGTCACCAGCGCCGGTCGGCTCCTCCGCTTCTCGCCGGTCGACGTGCCCGCCGTCCCCTCCTCCTCGGTGCAGCTGGGCGCGGGCGTGCGCATGAGCGACTACCTCCCGCACCTGGCGAAGGACGAGCGGGTGCTCGCGCTCGTCGCCCTCGACGACGAGCGGCCGATCGCGCTCGGCACCCAGCAGGGCGTCGTCAAGCGCGTCGCGCCGGGCGAGCTGCCCAACCGCCCGGACATCGAGCTCATCGCCCTGAAGCCGAAGGACGCCGTCGTGGGCGCGGCCGCGTCGGCGGAGGAGGACGAGCTGGTCTTCGTCACCGGCGAGGCCCAGCTGCTGCGCTTCCCCGCGTCCGCCGTCCGCCCTCAGGGCCGGACCGCCGCGGGGATGGCCGGGGTCAAGCTGGCCGAGACCGACGACGTCGTGCACTTCGCCGTCGTCGCCGCCGAGGACCGGGACGAGGCCGTCGTCGCGACGGTCGCCGTCGACAGCTGGGCCCTCTCGGGGACCGACACCGGCAGTGCGAAGGTCTCGCCGTTCTCGGAGTTCCCCGCCAAGGGCAGGGCCACCGGCGGAGTCCGCGCGCAGCGCTTCCTCAAGGGAGAGACCGCCCTCGGAGTGGCGTGGGTCGGCCCCGGTCCCGCACACGCCCTCGAGGCCGACGGCTCGGTCGCCGCGCTGCCCGACTCCGGGATGAAGCGCGACGGCTCCGGCGTGGCGCTCGCGGCGCCGATCGCGACGATCGGAGCGGCGCCCGAGGTGTTCTGAGCCCCGCGGCTCAGACGTCGATGCGGTCCCGCGACAGCGACTCGGACCCGCGGACGATGAACTCCTTGCGGGGCGCCACGTCGTTGCCCATCAGCAGCTCGAACACCCGGCCGGCGTTCTCGGCGTCCGCTACCCGCACCCGGCGGAGGGTGCGGCGCGAGCGGTCCATGGTCGTCGTGGCCAGCTGGTCCGCGTCCATCTCGCCGAGCCCCTTGTAGCGCTGGATCGGGTCCTGGTAGCGGCGGCCCGCCTTGCCGAGGGCCGCGAGCACGCTCTGCAGCTCCTTCTCGGAGTAGGTGTAGATCGTCTCGTTCGGCTTCTTCCCCGCGTTCATCACCACGAGCCGATGCAGCGGAGGCACGGCGGCGAAGACGCGCCCCGCCTCGACGAGCGGCCGCATGTAGCGGAAGAAGAGCGTGAGCAGCAGGGTGCGGATGTGGGCGCCGTCGACGTCGGCGTCGCTCATCAGGATGATCTTCCCGTAGCGGGCGGCCGAGAGGTCGAAGGAGCGGCCGGAGCCGGCTCCGATCACCTGGATCATCGAGGCGCACTCGGCGTTCGAGAGCATGTCGGCGATGCTCGCCTTCTGCGTGTTGAGGATCTTCCCCCGGATCGGCAGCAGGGCCTGGTACTCGCTGTTGCGGGCGAGCTTGGCGGTGCCGAGGGCGGAGTCGCCCTCGACGATGAAGAGCTCGCTGTTCTCGACGTCGCTGCTGCGGCAGTCGACCAGCTTCGCCGGAAGGGAGGAGGACTCCAGCGCGTTCTTGCGGCGCTGCGTCTCCTTGTGCGCGCGGGCCGAGATCCGCGACTTCATCTCGGCGACGACCTTCTCGAGGAGCTGGGAGGTCTGCGCCTTGTCCTCGCGGCGCGTCGAGGAGAACACCGCGCCCAGCGTCGAGGCGATGGTGGAGGCGACGATCGCGCGGACCGCGGGCGTGCCCAGCACCTCCTTCGTCTGGCCTTCGAACTGCGGCTCCGGGAGCCGCACGGTCAGCACGGCGCTGAGCCCGGCGAGGACGTCGTCCTTCTCGAGCTTGTCCGAGCCGACCTTGAGGCGGCGGGCGTTCGCCTCCACCTGCGAGCGGAGCAGCTTCAGCAGGCCCTGCTCGAAGCCGGTCTGGTGCGTCCCGCCCTTGGGCGTCGAGATGATGTTCACGAAGCTGCGCATCACCGTCTCGTAGCCGGTGCCCCAGCGCAGGGCGATGTCGACCTCGCAGGTGCGCTCCACCTCGGTGGGCACCATGGCGCCGCCGGGGGTCAGCACCGGCACGGTCTCGGTGAAGGTGCCGGAGCCGGTGAGGCGCAGCACCTCGGTCACGGGAGCGTCGGGGGCGAGGAACTCGACGAACTCCGAGATGCCGCCGTCGTAGCGGAACATCTCGGCGCGGCGCTCGTCCGCCCGGTCGTCGACGATGTCGATCGTCAGGCCGGGGACGAGGAACGCGGTCTGCCGGGCGCGCGTCACCAGGTCGTCCGTCTGGAACGAGGCGCCCTTCGTGAAGATCTGGCGGTCGGCCCAGTAGCGCACGCGCGTTCCGGTGACGCCCTTGGCGACCTTACCGACGACCGTCAGCTCCGACCCGTTCTCGAATGGCGTGAACGGAGCGTCGGGGGTGGGCTCGCCCGCGTCGGCGAAGCGCCCGGGCTCCCCCCGGTGGAACGACATCCGGTAGGTGCGGCCGTTGCGGTCGACCTCGACGTCCAGGCGCTCCGAGAGCGCGTTGACCACGGAGGCGCCGACGCCGTGCAGACCGCCGGACGCTGCGTAGGATCCGGAGCCGAACTTGCCGCCCGCGTGCAGCTTCGTGAACACGACCTCGACTCCGGAGAGCCCCGTCTTCGGCTCGATGTCGACCGGGATCCCGCGCGCGCGGTCGCGCACCTCGACGCTGCCGTCGGCGTGCAGGAGCACGCTGATCTCGGTCCCGTGCCCGGCCAGCGCCTCGTCGACGGAGTTGTCGATGACCTCCCAGAGGCAGTGCATGAGGCCGCGCGAGTCGGTCGATCCGATGTACATGCCGGGCCGCTTCCGGACCGCCTCGAGACCCTCGAGGACGGAGAGGTGACGGGCGTTGTAGTCGGTGGAGGCCATCCGCCCAGTCTACTTTCGGGAACCGCTCCGGCCGCGGTGGCGCGGCACCCGGCGACAGCACGATGGCCGCTCGGCGCGGGGCCCCTACGCGCAGAGCGAAATGCCGACCGATCGACTCCGTGCGGAAACAATCGCGTGCTTGGATGGATTCCACTAAGCAGAGATTGAAGAACGAGTGCAGGAGGCCAAGTCATGTCGACCACAGCAACCCAGAACGGCGTGGACGAGCTCGCCGGTGCCCACCAGCTCTCCGCCGCCGACCGCTGCGACAGCTGCGGTGCGCAGGCGTACATCCGAGTGGTCGTGAACAACGGAGAACTGCTGTTCTGCGCACACCACGGGAAGAAGTACCAGGAGAAGCTCTCCAGCATCGCTCAGAGCTGGCACGACGAGTCCGCCCGACTCTTCGAGGAGCAGCGCCCCTAGCGCGTCCCCGATCAGCCTGGACGGTGCGTCAGCGCCCTACCGACCGACACCGAGCCGCTTCACGATCACATCGCGAGCGGCTCGTGCCGTTTCATCGACCAGGCGGAGACGCTCGTCCGACGGGGAGTAGGCGTCGCCGAGGGCGCGCCGCAGGATCGCGTCCGCGAGCGAGGGGTTCTTCGCGAGGACGGGGCCGTGCAGGTGCGTGCCCAGAAGGCCTCCCTCCGCGTAGCCCTCGTGGCCGGCGCCGTCGCCGGTGCCGTGCAGCACTCGGCCGAGCGCGTCCTCGGGCGCGATCCCGGTCATCCGGCGCTCGTGGTTCTCGAATCCGACGAGGACGCCGCCCGGCGTCTCGACGAGGAGGTCGTCGGTCGCGCGCTCGCCCGTGACCGAGTCTCCGGGGAACAGCCCGATACCCCGGGCGCCGCCCGCGGCCGTGCTGATCGAACCGGCCAGCATCTCCCAGCCGGCTCCGACCGCGACCACCTGAGTGCCCTGGTCGACCCAGGCCCGCAGCGTCGGCGCGATCTCGTGGAGGAGTGCCAGGACGCCCGGGAGGTCCTCGTCCGCTCCCGTCCCGGCGACCAGGACGTCCGGACGGACCTCGGCGTCGGAGGCGGTCATGAGCGGCACGACCTCCGCCTCGACGCCCGACCAGCGCGCCCGAGCCGCGAGGACCCGGGCGTTCGCCGCGTCGCCGTTGCTGTCCAGGACGTCGGGAGCGAGCACGGCGATGCGGAGGGTGGTCACGCGGTCTCCTCGCGGTTGGTGACGAGCTGCAGGTGCGCACGGGTGCGGCGCATCGAATCGGCCGAGAAGACGATGGTCTTCCGGCCGGAGGCGGGGGTCGGCAGAGCGAGGAACGCGTCGAGCGCGCGACCCAGGTCCTCGTCGACGGAGTCGACGCGCACGCCGTCGTAGCGCAGGTGCAGCGCCGCCTCGTGCGCCTTCGACCCCGAGACGACACGGACGTGCCCGAGCACGGAGGTGTCCACGGGCCAGAAGTAGGAGGGGTCTCGGACGTCGGAGCCGATCGCGAGCATGATCTGCTCGGTCCCCGCGGGGATCTCCGCGATGTTCAGGCGGTAGCTCGCCGGGTTCTGAACCAGGACGAACTCGACTTCGTGGCCGCGCACGGTGACGATCTCGCCCCGCCCGAAGACGGGGTCGATGCTCGAGAGCGCGGAGACGGCGAGGGCCGGGTCGAAGCGCTCGGCGAGCACGGCGCGGGCCGTGGAGACGGCCGCCGCGGCGTCCACCGCGTAGTGGACGCCCCGTGCGGGGAGCCGGACCTCGAGCGGGTCGCCGTCGCTGATGATGCGCGCGGCCGCTCCCTTCGTGCTCTCGACGACGGTGGTCGCACGGTCGGTCCCGGCCTCCGCCTCTGCGGCGTAGCCGAGACCGCCGGACGCGGAGTCGCGGACGGAGGAGGAGACGCCGTACCAGCGGATCCGCTCGTCGGGGAGGGAGGTCGCGACATCGGCGACGTGGCGGTCGTCGGCGTTCAGCACGACGGGACCGGTCGCGCGGGAAGCGATGGTGCCGAGCATCCGGGCGACCATGGCCGGATCGAAGAAGCGGTCGATCTGGTCGACCACCACGTTCGTCAGCAGGACGACGCGGGGGCGCATCCGGGGCGCGAGGCGCGCGCCGTGACCCTCGTCCATCTCGAGGACGGCGATGTCGGCGTCGATCCGCCCGCGGAGGTCCGCCCGCTCCAGGAGCGCGGAGGTCAGCCCCTGGGCGATGTTGGCCGTCGAGGGGTTGGTGAAGACCCGGAGCCCGTGCGCGCGGAGCACCGCGACCAGCATCTTGGTCGTGGTCGACTTGCCCGCCGATCCCGTGACGACCACGAGGCCGTCCCGGAACCCGTCGAGCACCGCGGGCAGGAATCCGGGCGCGACGCGGTTCACCACGAGTCCGGGCACAGCGGATCCCCCACCGGGCTTCCGGACCCGCGCGGCGAACCGGGCGGCCCTCCCGAGGAGGACCGCCGGCGCGTAGCGGATCACCGGCCTACTCGAGGTAGTCGCGGAGCGACTGCGAGCGGGACGGGTGGCGGAGCTTGGCCATCGTCTTGGACTCGATCTGGCGGATGCGCTCGCGCGTCACGCCGAAGGTGTCGCCGATCTGGTCGAGCGTCTTCGGCATGCCGTCGCCGAGGCCGAAGCGCATGCGGATCACGCCGGCCTCGCGCTCCGAGAGCGAGTCGAGCAGCGACTCCAGCTGCTTCTGCAGCATGGTGAAGCCCACGGCGTCGGCCGGGACGACCGCCTCGGTGTCCTCGATGAGGTCGCCGAACTCGCTGTCGCCGTCCTCGCCCAGGGGCGTGTGCAGCGAGATCGGCTCGCGCCCGTACTTCTGCACCTCGATGACCTTCTCGGGGGTCATGTCGAGCTCGCGCGAGAGCTCCTCGGGCGTGGGCTCGCGGCCCAGGTCCTGGAGCATCTGGCGCTGCACGCGGGCCAGCTTGTTGATGACCTCGACCATGTGCACCGGGATGCGGATGGTGCGGGCCTGGTCGGCCATCGCGCGGGTGATCGCCTGGCGGATCCACCACGTGGCGTAGGTCGAGAACTTGAAGCCCTTGGTGTAGTCGAACTTCTCGACCGCGCGGATGAGGCCCAGGTTGCCCTCCTGGATGAGGTCGAGGAACTGCATCCCGCGACCGGTGTAGCGCTTCGCGAGGCTGACGACGAGCCGGAGGTTCGCTCCGAGCAGGTGGCTCTTCGCGCGCTGGCCGTCCTTCGCGACCCAGCGCAGCTCGCGGACGAGCTCCGGGCTGAGGTCGGTCGAGTTGGCGAGCTTGTCCTCGGCGAACAGGCCGGCCTCGATGCGCATCGCGAGCTCGACCTCCTCGGCCGCGTTCAGGAGCGCGACCTTGCCGATCTGCTTCAGGTAGTCCTTGACCGGGTCGGCGGTGGCACCGGTGATCGCGGTCGAGTAGACCGGGACCTCGTCGTCCTCTCCGCCGAACGACAGGACGAGCGCACCGCTCGGGAGCGGCTCGGCCGGAGCGGCGACGGCAGCGGCGGCCGGGGCCTCCGGCGTCTCCGCGTCGTCCTTCGCGTCGGTCTCGGTGTCCTCGGCGACGACCTCGGTCTCCTCCTCCTCCGCCGCCTCGTCGGGCTCGACGGCGTCGGTCGGCTCCTCCTCGGTGTCGGCGGGAGCGGCGGCCTTGGTCGTGGCGCGCGAGCGGGTCGTCTTGGCCGCGGTGGTCTTGGCCGCCGTGGTCTTCGCCGCGGGCTTGCGCGTCGCGGGCTTCTTGGTGGTCGTCGTCACGTCGTCGTCGACGGCGTCGAGCGTTGCGGTCTTGGTAGCTCTGGTGGCCATGGCGGCACCTCTCCATCCGTTGCGTCCCGGGGGCGGGCGGCGCGGGAAGGCGTCGTCCGTCGGTGGGCATTACGAGGACCCATGTCAAGTCGAGGACGTCGCACGCCCGACGTGGGCCTGGTGCTCCTCGACCCGAACGGGTCCTATTGACAATTATTGCACGTCTGAGTAGTGCAGCCGTGCGGTGCGGTGCGACTGGGGCTCGATCCGGCGGGATCCGGGCCGTTCCGCTGGGACATCGCGTCTGCAGAAGGGGGGATCGACGGGGACGACCGTCAGCGCCCCGCGCGGCCGCGGCGCATCCGGTCACTCAGTGCAACCCAGAGAGGGGCCACGGTTATTCCCTCGTCCTCGGCCAGGCGGCGGCGGGTCCGGCGGCGCGCGACGACGAGTCCGACGACTCCGGCGCCGACCACCACGTACTGCACGCACCACGCCAGGCGGAAGTGCTCGAGCGAGTAGGTCTGCTCGGAGGAGGCACCGGGACCGGCCAGTGCGTCGAGGATCAGGCCGATCGCGAACATCATCGTGAAGCTGGCCAGGAACCCGCCCACGTTCACGACGCCGTTGGCCGCGCCGAGGCTCCGCGAGGGGTTGAACGTGCGGGCGAAGTCGAACCCGATCATGGAGCCGGGGCCGCCCGCTCCGACGACGATCAGGAGCAGCACCACGAGCCAGTACGGCGGGATGCCGGGCCAGAGCAGCACGACGGTCCAGGCGACCGCCATCGCCGAGACGATCCCGAGCACGAGGTTGCTGCGGCGCATGGGGTGGCGGGCGGTCAGGACGCCGAGCACCGGCCCGACGACGATCCCCGCGATCACGACGATCGTGAGGGTCGGCGCGGCGACGGTCGGCGGCAGGCCGATCGCGTAGACGAGGAAGGGGTAGCCCCAGAGGAGCGTGAAGACCGTGCCGGAGGACTGCGTGACGAAGTGCGACCAGAAGCCGAGCTGCGTCCCCGGCCGGCGCAGGCTCACTCCGAGCTGCGCGATCGTCGCCCGGAGCGTCGGAGGCACCACCGTGATCGGCTCGGTGCGCGGCGGGACGTCGGCGACCAGGAGGAGCACGCCGAGGAAGGACACGGCCCCGAGGCCGGCGGCGCTGAGGAACGCGGGCTCCCAGCCGAACGTGTGGAGGATCGCCGCGAACGGGAGTGCGGAGAGGATCTGGCCCACCTGGCCGATGTTGCCGATCCACTGCGAGAGCTGCGGCACGATCGGTCCGCTGAACCAGGTGACCGTGAGGCGGATCACGGAGGTGAAGATCGCGGCGTCCCCCGCTCCCAGCAGGATCCGCCCGACGATCGCGACGCCGATGCCCGGCGCGATCGCGACCACGACCTGGCCCGCCATCATCAGGGCCGTGCCCGAGAGGATCAGGGTCCGCGGGCCGAACCGGTCGATGAGGATCCCGACCGGGATCTGCATCCCGGCGTAGACGATCAGCTGGACGACGGCGAGCGACGAGAGGACGGCGGCGGCCACCCCGAACCGCTCCGCGGCGTCCACTCCTGCGACGCCCAGCGTCGTGCGGTCCAGGACCGCGACGAGGTAGGCGAACGCTCCGGCACCGAAGACGAACCAGGCTCGACGATCACGCACTCGTCCGATCCTACGGCCGCTCAGGAGGCGGTGGGCTCCTCGCCCGGGCGGCGGATCGCGAGGAACTTCTCGAGCTCGGCGGCGATCGCGTCGGCGCTGGGCACGAAGCCGTCCTCGTCGGTGAGCGGCGAGCGGAGGCTCGTCCCCTCCATGTAGGTGTCGTGCCGCGCCTCGAGGGCCGAGACCAGCTTCTGCAGCTCGTCGTTGCCGCCGACCTGCTCGTCGACCTTGCCGAGGAACTCCCGCCCGCTCTCGCGCAGGCGGTCTGTCGGGAAGATGAGGCCGGTCGACGCCGAGATGCTCTCGAGCGCCGCGACCGCCGCCTGCGGGTACTCGGTGTCCGACAGGTAGTGGGGGATGAGCAGCGCGAAGCCGACCACGGTCAGACCGCGCTCGTAGAGGCGCAGCTCGAGCAGGTGGAGGACGTTCGAGGGCACCTGCGTGTGCGGCTTCCAGACCGACATCGCCTCGATCAGGTCCTCGCGGTTGCCGCTCACGGTGACGCCGACGGGCCGGGTGTGCGGCACGGGCATCGGGATCGCCTGGACCCACGTGGTCGAGGCGACGTCGAGCCGCTCGAGGAGGGAGACCACCGCGCGGGTGAACCGCTCCCACTGGAAGTCGGGCTCGAAGCCGGTGAGCAGGAGGAACGGCTGGTGCAGCTCGTCGTGCGCGAGCGAGAGCCGGAGCATCGCAGGACGGTAGTCCGTCAGGTGGTCCTGGTCGAACGTGATGATGGGGCGGCGGGCCCGGTAGTCGAGCAGCTGATCCTGGTCGAAGACCGCGACCCCGCGGTGCTCGAGGGTCTCGAAGAGGTACTCCCCCAGCTGCCCCACCGCTCCCCCGGCGTCGGCCGAGCCGGTCAGGCCCGCGACGAGGTGCAGCCCGCGCGGGATCTCGGAGAGGTCGCCCTCGATCTCGAACAGGTCTTCCGGATCCAGCATGCGTCCAGTCTAAACGGGGGTCCCGGCGCCCCGGCCGGGTCCGCTGAGCCCTCAGCGAACAGCGCCTAGCATTGCCGCCATGCCCCTCTCCTCTCTCGAGTACTCGACCGTTCCCGCCTCCGATATCGACACCGACGCCCTCGTCCTCGGCGTCGCCCCGGGACCCGACGGTCCCCGGCTCGTCGGCGCGGAGGGCTTCGAGGAGCTGGCCCCCGCGCTGAGCGCGCTCGGCGCGACCGGCGCGGCCGAGACGCTCGTGCGCGTGCCGTCCTCGGTCCGTGCCGGAGTGATCGTGCTCGTCGGACTCGGCTCGGCGGAGCCCGACGACACCGCGCTGCGGAACGCCGCGGGCGCCGCCGTCCGCCTGCTCGCGGGGTCCGCCTCCGTGGCACTCTCCCTCCCCGCCGGCTCCGACGGCACGCTCGCCGCGGTCGCCGAGGGCGCCGCGCTCGGCTCCTACTCCTTCACCGCCTTCCGCGGCAGCACCGCCGCCGCGGCGAAGGCGCCCGTCGAGCACGTCGTCCTGCTGGGCGGCGGCGAGTCGGCCGACCCCGCCGTCCTGGACCGGGCGCTCGTGCTCGGCCGCGCGGTCGGCACGGTGAAGGACCTCGTCAACACTCCCCCGTCGCACCTCTACCCGCAGACGCTGGCCGAGGCCGTGCAGACCGGCGCAGAGGGACTGCCCCTCGAGGTCACCGTCTGGGACGAGGAGGCCCTCGCGGAGGAGGGGTTCGGCGGCATCCTCGGAGTCGGCAGCGGCTCCTCCCGCCCGCCCCGCCTCGTGAAGGTCGCCTACGCGCCCGAGGGCGCGAGCACCCACCTCGCCCTGGTCGGCAAGGGCATCACCTTCGACAGCGGCGGACTCTCGCTCAAGCCGCCGGCCTCGATGATCGGGATGAAGACCGACATGGCGGGCGCGGCGACCGTGTACGCCGTCGTGCGCGCCATCGCGGAGCTCGGCCTCCCGCTCCGCGCGACCGCCTGGCTCTGCATCGCCGAGAACCTCCCCTCCGGGACCGCGATCCGCCCGGACGACGTGCTGACCGTGCGCGGCGGGACCACGGTGGAGGTGCTGAACACCGACGCCGAGGGCCGACTGGTGCTCGCCGACGGCCTCGTCGCCGCCAGCGAGGAGCAGCCCGATGCGATCATCGACGTCGCGACGCTGACCGGCGCCTCCGTGGTCGCCCTCGGCAACCGGACCGTCGGCGCTCTGGGCGACGACGAGGTGGTCTCCCGCGTCCTCGACGCCGCCCGCGCGGCGGGAGAGCCCTTCTGGCAGATGCCCCTCCCCGCGGAGCTGCGACCGCTGCTCAACTCGGACATCGCCGACATCGCGAACGTCAAGCCGGGCAACACCGCCGGCGGCATGCTCCTCGCCGGCCACTTCCTCCGCGAGTTCGTCGGGAAGCGCGGCGAGGGCGAGGACGCGACCACGATCCCGTGGGCGCACCTCGACATCGCCGGCCCCTCGAGTAACGGAGGCGGCGGCTACGGCTTCACCGGAGCCGGCGCCACGGGGGTCTCGGTGCGCGCGCTGATCGCTCTGGCCGAGGGCTTCGCGAGCGCGTAGTAGGGTCGACGGGGCGGGAGATCCCGCCTCGTCCCCCCTCCCGATCCGCTCGGCGCTCAGCGCCGGAGCCGGTCGGCCGGGAAGCGGGACCGCACGTCGCGAGGGAGTCACTGGGTGTCGGAAGAGCGCTACGACCTGGTCGTGCTCGGAGGTGGCAGCGGCGGGTACGCGGCGGCCCTCCGGGCGACGCAGCTCGGGATGAGCGTCGCGCTCGTGGAGCGCGACAAGCTCGGCGGCACCTGCCTGCACCGCGGGTGCGTGCCCACCAAGGCCCTGCTGCACGCCGCCGAGCTGGCGGACGGCGCCCGCGAGGGAGAGAAGTACGGCGTGCTCTCGAGCTTCACCGGGATCGACATGGCGGGCGTCACGCGCTACCGCGAAGGCGTCGTCGCCGGCAAGTACAAGGGCCTCCAGAGCCTCGTGTCCTCGCGCGGCATCACGGTCGTCACGGGCGAGGGCCGCCTCACCGCGCCGGGCACCGTGACGGTCGGTGAGCACGTGCTCCACGGCGCGTCGGTCGTCGTCGCCACCGGGTCCGCCTCCCGCACCCTCCCCGGGATCGAGATCGGCGGCCGCATCCTGACGAGCGACCAGGCTCTCGAGCTCGACCACGTGCCCGCGAGCGTCGTCGTCCTGGGCGGCGGAGTGATCGGCGTCGAGTTCGCGAGCGTCTGGCGCTCGTTCGGCGCCGAGGTCACGATCGTCGAGGCCCTCCCCCACCTCGTCCCCAACGAGGACGAGAGCGTCAGCAAGCAGCTGGAGCGCGCCTTCCGCAAGCGGGGCATCGCCTTCCAGCTGGGATCTCGCGTCGCGTCGGTCTCGCAGAGCGAGGGCGGCGTCTCCGTGTCGCTCGAGAGCGGCGCCACGGTGGAGGGCGAGATCCTGCTGGTCGCCGTCGGCCGCGGCCCGGTGACCGCGGGCATCGGCCTCGAGGAGGCCGGGGTCCGCCTCGACCGCGGCTACGTGCTGACCGACGAGCGCCTGCAGACCTCCGTCCCCGGCGTGTACGCCGTGGGCGACATCGTGCCGGGGCTCCAGCTCGCGCACCGGAGCTTCCAGCAGGGGATCTTCGTCGCGGAGGAGATCGCCGGTCTGGGCCCGCAGGTCGTCTCGGACGTCAACGTCCCGAAGGTGACCTACAGCGACCCCGAAGTGGCCTCCGTCGGCCTCGGCGAGGCCCGCGCGATCGCCGAGTACGGCGCCGAGCGCGTCGCCGTGTACGACTACGGCCTCGGCGGCAACGCCCGGAGCACGATCATCGGGACCACCGGCTCCGTGAAGGTCGTGCGCCTGGTCGACGGCCCGGTCGTCGGCGTGCACATGGTCGGAGCCCGCGTCGGCGAGCTGATCGGCGAGGCTCAGCTCATCGTGAACTGGGAGGCGCATCCCGAGGACGTCGCGCCCCTCGTGCACGCGCACCCCACTCAGAACGAGGCGCTCGGCGAGGCGCACCTCGCTCTGGCCGGGAAGCCGCTGCACGCCCTGTAGAACCACTGCGGTGCGGCGACCCGCCGCTTCCGCATCAGTAAGCTGGACATCGAAACACAAGCGTCTTAAGGAGACAGGCTCATGAGCGAATCCGTCAGCCTCCCGGCACTCGGAGAGAGTGTCACGGAAGGAACGGTCACCCGCTGGCTGAAGAACGTCGGGGACCGCGTCGAGGTGGACGAGCCCCTGCTCGAGGTCTCGACCGACAAGGTCGACACCGAGATCCCGTCGCCCGTCGCGGGAGTGATCGAGGAGATCCTCGTCCAGGAGGACGAGACCGTCGAGGTCGGCGCCGAGCTGGTGCGCATCGGAGACGGCTCCGGAGCCGCGTCGGCGTCCGAGCCCGAGGCTCCCGCCGAGGAGGCCCCCGAGGTCCAGGCAGCCGAGACCGAGGCCACTGACGAGGCGACCCCGTCGGTGGACGCCGAGAGCGACGCCGAGGCTCCCGCCCCGGCCGAGCCCGAGCCCGCCCCGGCCGCCGAGAAGCCCGCCGCCCCCGAGGCCGCGGCTCCCGCTCCGTCGGCTCCCGCCCCGGCCGCCGCCGCGCCGGCCCCCGCTGCCGCCGCGCCCGCCGCCTCCCCGGAGCCCACCGACTCCAACCCCGGCTACGTCACCCCGCTCGTGCGCAAGCTCGCCGGCGAGAACGGCATCGACCTCTCCACCCTCACAGGAACCGGAGTCGGCGGCCGCATCCGCAAGCAGGACGTCCTCGACGCGGTCGAGGCCGCCAAGTCGGCTCCGGCCGCCCCGGTCTCGGCGCCCGCCGCCGCAACCGCCAAGGCCGCGCGCACCCCGCTCGAGACGTCGCCCCTCCGCGGCACCACGCAGCCGATGTCGCGCCTGCGCAAGGTCCTCGCGCAGCGCGCCGTCGAGTCGATGCAGACGAGCGCCCAGCTCACCTCGGTCATCGAGGTCGACGTCACGGCGGTCGCCCGCTTCCGCGACTCGGTCAAGAAGAGCTTCCAGGAGAAGACCGGCGCCAAGCTGTCCTTCCTCCCGTTCTTCGCCCTCGCGGCGGCCGAGGCGCTCAAGGCCTACCCGGTGATCAACTCGACCCTCGACGGCGAGTCGATCGTCTACCCGGACCACGAGAACATCAGCATCGCCGTCGACACCGAGCGCGGCCTGCTGACCCCGGTCCTCAAGAACGCGTCCGAGCTGAACCTCGCGCAGATCGCCTCCACCATCGGAGACCTGGCCGAGCGCACCCGCAACAACAAGCTGAAGCCCGACGAGCTCGCCGGCGGCACCTTCACGCTGACCAACACCGGTTCGCGCGGGGCCCTGTTCGACACTCCCGTCGTGTTCCTGCCGCAGACCGCGATCCTCGGCACCGGCATCGTCACCAAGAAGCCGGCCGTCGTGCAGGTGGACGGTACTGACGCCATCGCGATCCGCTCGACCGTCTTCCTCGCGCTCTCGTACGACCACCGCACGGTCGACGGAGCCGACGCGGCGCGCTTCCTGGTCGCGATCAAGGAGCGCCTCGAGGAGGGCTCGTTCGAGAACGACCTCGGCATCTGACACGCTCCCCCTGAGCGCGCCTCTCACGAGGCCGCTCCGGTGTAGACGTCGCGGATGAGCCAGCCGGCCTCCGTCCTGATGATCAGGACGGAGGCCGCTGTCGTCCCCGGGGCCGTCCGGAGGTGCACGACCGCCGATGCCCCGTTCACGTCGACGAGGACGGCCGACGCCTCCCCCGTCGCCGGGACAGCGGAGGCGGGGCCGTCCGCTGCGTCGCCGAGCGGCGAGTCCGCCGTGACCAGACCGCGGGCGCACTCCCGGTCCCCGCACGCGCGCACCGCGTCGATCAGCACCTCCGCCGCCTGCTCGGCGTCGAGTGAGGTCGCCGCGACCGGAGCCGGCGGTGCCGCGGTCGCCACCGCCGGCGGAGCCGACCGAGCCGGAACGGGCGCGGCTGCGGTCGACGCCTCCGCATCCTGCACCTGCCGATCGGGCCCGCCCGCGAGCGAACCGGCGAGCACCGCTCCCAGCACGATCGCCGTCCCGACCGAGAGCGGTCCCCGACGCGGGACGACGAACGCCCGGAGGCGGTCCTGCCAGCCGTCGAGCGGATGGACCCGCCGGTGCCGGGCAGTCGGAGCAGGCGCCGCCTCCCGACCCCGTGCATCCGCGCCGGACGTCGGCAGCGCCCGCACCGCTTCGCCTATCCCCTGCGGATCCGCGAGTCCGTAGAGGTTGCCCTCCAGCGCCAGCAGGTCGCGGTGCCGCGCGAGGGCGGCGACCGGCAGCTCCGGGCAGAGCATCCCGAGGCGCTCCAGGACCCGCTGCAGCGCGTCGCGCGCCGCACGCGGGGTGTCGACGGCGGGCGTCGTCAGCAGCAGCAGGGGCCGACCCTTCTCCGTCAAGCCGATGTCGTCCGTCGTCGGAGCCAGCCATGCTCCCTCGAGCGCGGCCGAGCGGACCGCGCCCACCACGGGGGCGAGGAGGGTGACCGCGGCGCCGAGTCCGATCCCCCGCTCGACCCGCAGGAACCTCTCGAGCGTGGCGACGACGGGAGGGGCGGTCGACACGATGCACCTCCTCGGAGACGACTCCACCCGGACGATGCTCTCGCGGTGGCGGTGCTCGGCGAGCCGAGCCACCGGCGACGCCTGCAGCGCCTCGGCCTCCCGCGGCCGCATCGTCCGCTCGGCCGACGGTGCGGCGTCCGGCGCAGGCGTCCACCGCCTCCCCGTCCGCGCTCCGCCGATCCTCCGGCCCTGGACCGTCCCGCTGCTCGTCATGAGGCGAGCCTGACCGCAGGCCGAGGCGGAGGACGCCCGCCGATCCCGATCGGTGGAGGGATCGGCGCACGTGCCCTCTGTGGAGGAGTCGGATCCGCGTCCGGGGTCCGCCGCCGCGCTCCCGCTCGGTATCCTTGACGTCATGGCACGCAGCACGGAACCGTCGACGAAGGCGGTCAAGGAACCCGGACGTCTCAAGCAGATGTGGCAGGTGTTCCAGATGACCCGCCGCTACGACAGCAGCGCCGTCTGGATCATCCTCCTCGCGCTCCTGCTCCCGATCCTGCTCGGCGTGCTCCTCGGCATCCTGCTCGGCAACGGCAACGGCTTCGTGATCGCGCTGTGGATCATCGTGGGCGTGATGGCCGGCCTGGTCGCCGGACTCGCCGTGCTCTCGCGCCGCGCCGAGCGCGCCGCCTACGGGCAGATCGCCGGGCAGCCCGGCGCGGTCGGCGCCGTCCTGCGCAGCGGACTGCGCGGCACCTGGACCGGCGGCGAGATGCCCGTCGCCGTCAACGGCAAGACCCAGGACGCCGTCTACCGCGCCGTCGGCCGCGGAGGCGTCGTGCTGATCGCGGAGGGCCCCGCCTCCCGGACCAAGCGCATGCTCGAGGACGAGCGGCGCAAGGTGTCGCGGATCCTGCCGAACGTCCCCGTCACCTTCGTGCACGTCGGCTCCGACGCCGATGCGACTCCGCTGCACAAGGTGCCGAGCCGCCTCTCGAAGACGAAGAAGGTCCTCACCAAGGCCGAGGTCCTCGCGGTGAAGAACCGGCTCTCCTCGCTCAACACGTCGCTGCCCATCCCGAAGGGCGTCGACCCCTTCAAGGTGCGCCCTCAGCGATCGCGCTGACGCACGACGCGACAGGCCGGTCGGGATCTCTCCCGGCCGGCCTGTCGCGTCTGCGGCGCGAGTCAGTAGCGGACGAGAACCGTGCCGGCCACCTTGTCGTGGAAGCCGCGCTGGTCCGAGTCCCAGACGAGCGCCGGCACCAGCACGGCCAGCAGCACAGAGCGCACGATCGGGCGCCACACGCCGACCCAGCCCCCGCCGAGACGGATGACGCGCATCCCGAGCAGGCGGTGCCCGATGCTGCCGCCGATGGTGGGGATGAAGACGACCTGCAGCAGGACGAACAGCAGCAGGCTCGCCCAGCGGTCGTAGTCGAAGAACGCGAGCGACAGCAGAGCGGCGACGGCGACGTCTACGGCCAGGGCGGCGATGCGGCGGCCGGACCGTCCGACCGAGAGGCGGCCCTCTCGGGGGAGGCCGAGACGCTCCCCCGGGTACGAGCTCGGGGCGGCGTCGGCGAAGGTCCTGCGGTCGGCGGCTGGCATCCTCCGATCCTATCCGCGGCGTCTCGGAGCGGACCGAGGAGCGGGTGGTCCGGCAGACGACGTGGAGCCCGACCCCGGACCGGCCCCGTAACATGTCGGAAACAACAGGGACACGGTGGGGAAACCCCCCGTCACTACCCTGGAACGGCTGCGCTCTGCAGCACCCCGTCACGCCATTGGAGACCTTTGCATGTTTAAAGATTCTTCCGAGGTGCTCTCGTTCATCAAGGACACGGACGTCAAGTTCCTCGACATCCGGTTCACCGATCTCCCCGGTGTCCAGCAGCACTTCAACATCCCCGCCTCGACTGTCGATGAGGAGTTCTTCTCCGTCGGTCAGCTCTTCGACGGGTCCTCGATCCGCGGATTCGCGAACATCCACGAATCGGACATGCAGCTGATCCCTGACGTGACCACCGCCTACGTGGACCCGTTCCGCGTCGAGCGCACGCTGATCCTCGTCTTCGACATCTACAACCCGCGCAACGGCGAGATCTACTCCAAGGACCCGCGTCAGGTCGCGAAGAAGGCCGAGAAGTACCTCGCGTCGACCGGCATCGCCGACACCGCGTTCTTCGCCCCCGAGGCGGAGTTCTACATCTTCGACGACGTCCGCTACGAGATCACGCAGAACTCCGCGTTCCACTCCGTCGACTCGGTCGAGGGCGCCTGGAACTCGGGACGCGTCGAGGAGGGCGGCAACCTCGGCAACAAGACGCCCTACAAGGGCGGCTACTTCCCGGTGAGCCCCGTCGACAAGCAGGCCGACCTCCGCGACGACATCTGCCTCAAGCTGATCGACGCCGGCCTCATCCTCGAGCGCTCGCACCACGAGGTGGGCACCGGCGGCCAGGCCGAGATCAACTACCGCTTCGACACGATGGTCCACGCGGCGGACGACATCCTGAAGTTCAAGTACATCGTCAAGAACACGGCCGAGCAGTGGGGCAAGACCGCCACGTTCATGCCGAAGCCGCTCTTCGGCGACAACGGCTCGGGCATGCACACCCACCAGTCGCTGTGGAACGACGGCACGCCGCTCTTCTACGACGAGAACGGCTACGGCGGTCTCTCGGACCTCGCGCGCTGGTACATCGGCGGACTGCTCAAGCACGCCCCCGCCGTCCTCGCGTTCACGAACCCGACGGTCAACTCGTACCACCGCCTGATCCCGGGCTTCGAGGCGCCGGTCAACCTGGTCTACTCGGCCGGCAACCGCTCCGCGTCCATCCGCATCCCGATCACGGGCACGAACCCGAAGGCCAAGCGCATCGAGTTCCGTGCGCCCGACGCCTCCGGCAACCCGTACCTCGCGTTCGCCGCCCAGCTGATGGCGGGCCTCGACGGCATCAAGAACCGCATCGAGCCGCACGAGCCGGTCGACAAGGACCTCTACGAGCTGCCCCCCGAGGAGGCGAAGCTCATCCCGCAGGTCCCCGCGACCCTGGGCGAGGCGCTCGACGCCCTCGAGGCCGACCACGACTTCCTCCTCCAGGGCGGCGTGTTCACTCAGGAGCTCATCGACACCTGGATCGAGTACAAGCGCGAGAAGGAGATCAAGCCCCTCGCGCAGCGTCCTCACCCGTTCGAGTTCGAGCTGTACTACGGGGTCTGATCCCGCAGCACTGCCGAAGGGCCGTTCCTCCTCGGAGGGGCGGTCCTTCGCCGTCCGCGGCGCGCCGGCGTCAGCGGTAGGAGGGAGCGTCTCCCGCGGCCGGCCCGTAGAACAGGCGCTCGAAGACCGCGCGGGAGCGGCGGGTCACGCCGAGGTAGTCGTCCTCGAGTGCCGTCGCGGACCCGGCCGGATACTCGAGCAGGCGCGCGACGCCCTCGAGCTGCCGGCGGTCGGTCGGGAGGACGTCGCTGGTGCGGTTGCCCCAGAGCGTGGTGCCCGAGCGGACGCGGGACGCGAGGATCCACGCGGCGCGCAGCCGATCCGCGTCCTGCGGGCCGATCATGCCCTCCTCCTCCGCGACCGCGAGGGCGGTGAGGGTCGAGGTCGTCCGGAGCGCCGGGGTCCGCCGCGCGTGCTGCAGCTGGAGGAGCTGCACCAGCCACTCGACGTCGCTCAGCGATCCGCGGCCGAGCTTGAGGTGACGGCGCGGGTCGGCGCCCTGCGGCAGACGCTCGCTCTCGACCCGTGCCTTGATCCGCTTCACCTCGCGGATGTCACGGTCGGAGACCGCTCCCGGGTATCGGACCCCGTCGGCCAGCTCCTCGAAGTCCTCGAGGAGCGCCTGGTCCCCCGCTACTCCCCGCGCCCGGAGCAGCGCCTGCGCCTCCCACGTCAGCGACCAGCGGGCGTAGTAGGCGCGGTAGGAGTCGAGGGAGCGCACGAGGGGCCCGTTCTTGCCCTCGGGCCGCAGGTCGGCGTCGAGGTCGAGTGGCAGGCGGGAGTCCTCCGTGAGCCGGACCAGCTCGGCGACGACGAACTGCGAGTAGAGCTGGGCCTGGTGCGGCTCGGCGGTGCCGGGTCGCTGGACGTACACCACGTCGGCGTCGGAGCCGAACCCCAGCTCCGCCCCTCCGTACCGGCCCATGCCGATGATCGCGAACTCCGCGTCGGCGCCGGGCCGGGTCGCACTGCCGCGCCGGATGGCGGCGAGCACGCCGCCCAGCAGTGCGCTGATGATGTCGGTGAGGCTGGTCGCGATCTCCTCGATCGAGCTGAGGCCGAGCACGCCACCCATGGCGGTCCGCAGCACCTCGCGCCGGCGCATCGAGCGGAGGACCGAGGCGACCGCGTCGGGCGTCTCGTGCCGGGCGAGCACGGCGCGCACCTCCTCGGCGAGCTGGGCGGCGCTGCGGGGGCGGAGGGCGTCGTCGTCCTCGAGCCAGGCCGCCGACTCCGGGATGCGGTCGAGCAGCTCGCCGACGAAGCGCGATCCGGAGAGCACCGTGGTGAGCCGCTTGGCGGCTCCGGACGAGTCGCGCAGCATCCGGAGGAACCAGGGCGTCCCGCCCAGTGCGTCGCTGAGGCGCCGGAACGCGAGCAGGCCGTAGTCGGGGTCCGGTCCGTCGGCGAACCACTGCAGCATCACCGGCACGAGGTGGCGCTGGATGCTCGCGCGGCGCGAGACGCCCGAGGTCATCGCGGCGATGTGACCGAGCGCCCCGCGGGCGTCTGCGAAGCCGATGGCGGCGAGGCGCGCCTCCGCCTGGCCGGTGGACAGCTCGGCACCGCCGTCGGAGAGCGCGGCGACCGCGGAGAGCAGCGGACGGTAGAACAGGCGCTCGTGCAGGCCCCGGACGCGGTGCTTGATCCCGTTCCAGACGCTCAGCAGCTCCTCCGCCGTGCGGGCGAGCCCGCTGGAGCGGGCGAGGGTCCGCAGCTCGTGCTCGTCCCGCGGCATCAGGTGCGTACGCCGAAGGCGCCGCAGCTGGAGGCGGTGCTCGAGCAGCCGGAGTGCCCGGTAGTCCTGCGCGAACTCCTCGGCGGCGGAGCGGCCGATGTACCCGCGGTCGGCGAGGGCGCCCAGGGCGAGGAGAGTCCCGGGCATGCGGATCTCGTCGTCGGTCTGCCCGTGGACGAGCTGAAGCAGCTGCACCGTGAACTCGATGTCGCGCAGGCCGCCGGGCCCGAGCTTGATCTGGTAGTGGACGTCGTTCTGCGGGATGTTCTCGGTGACCCGCTCCCGCATCCGCTGCACCGACTCGACG